>JAIMBM010000158.1 GCA_023511475.1 Anaerolineae bacterium | reverse complement strand
CCTTGCGGTGCTGCTCGTCCTGGCCGAGGCGCAGGCGGAGCGGGTGGCAGCCTGAGCGGGGTGGTTCAGCCCTACGGCGACACGGGGATGAGGCGGTACGGCCGGTCCCAGGTCGAGAAGTAGCTGGCATCCGGCGCCAGGTCATAGCTGGTGCCGAAGAGCTCGTTGAAGATGATCCTGAACGTGTTGACCGGGGTGATCTCCTCGTAGAGGTGTGCGCGTATGCTCTCCGGTACTAGGTAGGCGTTCAGGATGGACAGCCGCTCCTTCATGTTCGTCTTCTGCGGGTTGAACCAGTAGAGCTGCGAGCCGGGGCCGTGGTCGCTCTGGAGGATGATGATCGGCGGCTCCGGCGACGCGGCCAGGATGGCGTCGACCATCTGCTCGATCCTCTTGTTGATGTAGGTCAACTGCCTCCTGTAGCCCTCCAGGTACTCTGCCGTCTCGGCCCGCTCAGGTCCGCTCATATAGTGCGTGCCATCCCCCAGCGAGAACTCGCGGTTCGGCGTGATACTCTCCCCATCCTCGGTGAATACGAAGGGGGGATGGGGTGCGCAGATGTGGGCAAAGACGAAGACCGGGCCATCCATCCTGGCGGCGTCCGGCAGATGGTCAAAGGCGTAGAGCAGCCGCTGCCGGTGCAGGTCGTATTGCAGGGCGATCACCGGCGAGATGGGTGTGGTGTTCATCAGGCCGCTCGTGAACTGGCTGAGGGACTTGGGCGCGGTTACGCACCGATCGGCGCTCTCTAGTTCGGCGTCAAGATAGCCTGTAGAGTAGGCGACGTAGGTGTAGCCCTGCTCGCGCACAAAGCTGGCGACGGCATTGTCGCGGATCATGTCCTGGAGGGTGCGCCGGTCGTCGGTCTCCGCCAGCATGCTTGCAGCGAGGGCGTCCAGATGGGTGCCGTTGAGCGACGAAGCCAGCGAGAGATAGGTCTGGCAGTAGTTGGCGCGGCTCTGGCTGGCGATGTAAAAGCCCCTGTCGGCCAGGCCCTGCAGAAAGGCCGAGTTGTCGTAGCCATAGAGCTCCTGCAGGACGTCCTGACGGGCGTATCCATCCACGATGATGTAGTAGATGTCGGGCTTTTGCTGGCCCGGCGTCGGAATTGGGCTTGCCGCTGGAGAGGGAACCGCGGTAGGGGTTGGAGTCTGAACCGGCGCGGCCAGGGCGGCCAGCTTGGGCGCCTCGGCCTCCGGCTCAGTCGGCGTCGCGGCAGGCAGGGCGGGCTCCCGCTTCGGACCGCGCCGATGGGCGGCAGGGGTGCACAACTCGGCCCTGCCAAGGACAGAATCCCCTGGCGAGAACACCGGGATGGGCTGCCTGTTGATGAGGACGGGCACTGTCTTGGCGACAGGCATCGCCACCAGAGCGATCGACATGATGGCTACCACCTGGGCCACTCCCCGGAGCTTTCCCCGCCACTTTCGCACGGCAAAGACGACGCCGGAAAAGAGCACGAGCGATGCCGCAAGAAGCGCGTACTCGCGCCCTCCGTCGGGCCCGCCCAGAGCCGCAAGGGCTCGCCCGTAGGCTACAAGGAGCACCCAGGCCGCAGAGACCGAGATCGCCGCTCCCTCTATGTCACGCAGCAGCACATAGGCGACAAAGACCAGCACACCACTCACTGTGAGCGCGAGGGCAGATGGCGCAAAGACCTCGTGCGGCCGAACCAGCAGGACGTTGCTGGCGTACAGCGAGAGGATCGGAAACAGGCTGAACAGGAACGGGGGGACGAGCGCGAGCTTTTTCATGGCCGTTCCCTCGATCGCATGAGGTACAGGGTCCTCTGGCTGTCCTCGATCGGGGCGGTGCGGCAGATGTCAAAGTGCCGGCAGAACTCGGCCTCGAAAGCCTCCTGGGTATAGTCGGCAAAGATGTCCTTTCGGGACGCGAGGAGCCGCTGCACCTGTGAATCTGTCTTGGGCACGAACTCGATGATGAGCCAACGGCAGAGGCGGCTGAGAAAGGCCGCGATGCCGCCCAGTGGAACGTTATTTCCTATCGCCAGGTGGTGGACGAGGGCGAGTGCCATCGCGGCATCGGCGGGGCCGCGCTCGAGGAGCGACATTCTCTCCTCGTGGGCCCAGCCAACGCCCGGGCTGGGGTTGGTGAGATCCACGAGGAGGGGCAGGAGGTGCGTCTCGCCCTCCCGGCGGGCCTCCAGATAGCACTGCTCAACGCAGGCAGGGTCGTTGTCGAAGGCGATGGTCTCGATACCCTTTCGGCTCGCCAGCCGGCTGAAGCGGCCCGTGTTTGCGCCGAGGTCCCAGAGGCTTCGCGGCGCTGGCTCTATCTCTGCGATGAGTTGGGCAACGAGCGTCGCCTTGTGCTGCAGCGCCTCTGAGGTGTAGTTGCTGGTCTGGTAGTATTCGGTCCAGGCGCTGGAATCCGAGCGGAATCGGAGGCCCTCGACGGAGGACTGGAGGTTCTCGATCAGGGCCGCAAGGGCTGTTCGGCTGATGGACCGCCCGGCGACGGCTGCAGGGCGATCGGCAAAACGCTTCTCGCCCCGGGCGTGCAGGTGGATGTGGGTGAGGAGCGAGAAGCGCCAGCGCGTTGACCAGGGCAGGAGCTGGCTGGCCAGGCTCAGCGGAACGCCGTCGATGTGCAGGCGCGAGAGCTGACCCAGACGGGGATCGACATAGCTCATCAGCGCCAGCGGCGCCAGAAAGTGCTGGCAGAACTGGCGGTACGCGATCCAGGGCGTTCCCTCACGATACCGCTCGAAGGAGAGCGTGTCGATGAGCAGCGGCCTGCCGTGCAGGAACTGGATGTTGTACGCGCTGGCATCCTTCAGCGACATGCCGTGATCGAGCGCAATACGCTGGATGCGCAGCGTGCTCAGAGCGGCATCCTTGAGCTGGCTAAAGCTCCACTCGTAGGGGTACGAGATGAAGGGCACCCGCTCCGGCCGGAGCGTTCGGTACATGCCGGGCGCGGCTGGCTCGCGGAGGTCAACCTCCTCATGTGGGATCAGGAGCCCCTCCTGGACCAGGCGGTCGTACAGGCCCGAGCTGACGAGCAGGTCATAGTCCTCCCGATAGCTGTGATTGACCTGGCGGTAGAGGGCTCCGTCGCGCCAGAAGAGGAAACCGCTCGGATCGCGGAACGAGGAGGGGAGGATCTGATCAGTGGTCATGGCTTTCGCGGTCTACCCGGGGCAACTTCTCGCGCCTGAACAGCAACGCAACGCCGGCCCGAATCCGCCGCCAGAAGAGCCTGATGGTGAGCGCGACCCCGAGCAACCCCGCCACGAGAAGTTGCACGATGAGGCTGCCGGTGCCCGGGTCGAGGTAGGCATAAGCTGGCGGAGGGAAGGCCAGCAGAACGCAGGCGCACACGAAGAAAGATGACGCGATGCTTTGCAGCCGGGACATAGGACTGATCTCCTCGCTATGCTAGCCGGGCAAAGGGAAGTGCCGGGAGAGGCCGGGTACTGCGATGCCCTATTATCGGCATGGCGCGGGAATCGGGCAAATCGAGGCTCACAGGCCTACGCCATCGATAGCGGTGCCACAGTAGCTACAGGCGCCATCCGTGATGTGGCGCTCTGTGACCCTGAAGCCAAAGCGGCCGATGACCACTCGCCCGCAACCGGGGCACAGCGTATCCTCGGCCCGCATGCTCGGCAGGTTGCCCACATAGACGTACCGCAGGCCGGCCTCCCGTCCGATCTCGTAGGCGGCGCGCAGCGTGGCCGGCGGGGTAGGCGGCGCGTTGGTGAGCCTGTACGTTGGATGGAACCGGCTCACATGCCAGGGCACCCCAACGCCGAGATGCTCAACGATCCAGGAGGCGATCTCACGCAGCTCGCCGGGATCGTCATTGTGGCCGGGGATGACGAGCGTCGTGACCTCAACCCACACCCCCTGCCGCTTCATGTGAAGGAGAGCGTCCAGTACGGGCTGCAGGCGGGCACCACAGAGCTCGCGGTAGAAGGAGTCGCGGAAGGACTTGAGGTCCACGTTAGCAGCATCGAGGTATGGGTGGTAGGCGTCGAGCATCTCCGTCGTCATGTACCCATTGGTGACGAACACATTGGCAATGCCAGCTCTGCGCGCGAGCACCGACACATCGTGGGCGTACTCAAAGAATACGGTTGGCTCTGTGTAGGTATAGGAGATGCTGCGACAGCCTGCCCGGCGGGCGGTCTCGACCACAGCGGCGGGAGGCGTATCTCGCCCCACCATGGGCCGTCCCTCGCGGGGCCACTGCGAGATCTCCGAGTTCTGGCAAAAGGCGCAGCGAAAGTTGCAGCCGAGCGTGGCGATGGAAAAGGCGTCGCTCCCCGGGTAGAAGTGGAAGAGCGGCTTCTTCTCTATGGGGTCTATGGCCTGTGAGATCAGCAGGCCGTACACAAGCGTATGCAGGACTCCCGCCCGGTTCTCACGGACACAGCACACCCCCCGCTGCCCCGGCCTTAGCGTGCAGCGATGCGCGCAGAGCTGGCAGCGCACCCGTCCGCCATCCAGGCGACTGAACAACCTCGCTTCCATCCGTATCCCTCCGCTTCCCCGCACCGCAGCGCAAGCCCTGCCTCTGCTGGCGACGTGCCGGCCTGCGGGGACGCGTCACCGTTGCCAGAGCTTGCACAGCACATAGCCCGGCACGCGGGCGATGAGCTCGCCATAGGTGAGGTCGCCCGTGAAGACGCGCAGGAGCCCGCCGACGACCGCAGGGCTGCGCGCACCGAGGCCAAACCACAGCCGCTGAGACCCGTAGAACAGGCGCGCCAGCGCACTGGCTCCAAGCAGATGTCGACCGATCTCCTGCCGGACCTGCGCCGTGTAGTGCTCCACGTGGCCGCCGAGGATCGCCTCTGCGGCCAGCCGTCCACTGTGCAGAGCGTGGCGGATGCCCTCCCCGCTCAAGGGGTCCACGAGTCCGGCGGCATCGCCGGTCAGCAGTATGCGGCCCCTCTGCAGGGGGCCTCTGTGGCGATAGAGGGGCAGCCCATGCCCTCGCGGCCGCACACTTACCGGTGGCAGCCCCAGATCCCGTGCGATCGCGGCGAGCCGCTCCCGGAGGGGGGCACGGCCGGCGGCCAGCGCACCTATACCGAGGGATACGTGATCGCTCCTGGGGAAGAGCCAGGCATAGCCCCGCCGCAGCACGCCCAGCAGGAAGAGGCAGGCGTCGGCGTATTGATCCATCAGGCCGGGCAGCAACCGCACCTCGGCCTCCAGCGCCGGGCCGTAGTGCTCCTTGCTGCGCAGCCCTGCTGCCCGACCAACGGTCGAGAAGACGCCGTCGGCGCCGACCACATAGTCGGCGCGGTAGTGTGCTCCCAGGGAGGTGGTCACGTTGGTGTCTGCGGGCCCTTCCTCCACCTCCATGGCTCTTTCGCCATCGTGCACCGCAACCGGTGCCTGGCTGAGGAGGAGATAGTCCAGGCGCTCGCGGTTGATCAGAGCGACCGAGCCCTCGGGCAACTCGTGACAGACCTCCTCGCCTCCCAGCCGGAAGCGGACGCGGGTCACCACGCGCTGGACAGCCTCCCGACAGATCGGTGGCAGGGAGGCAAGCACGTTCCAGGCGATGCCTCCGGCACAGGGCTTGTAGCGCGGGAGCCTGTGCTGCTCCAACAGCAGCACCCGGCACCCCGCCCGGCCCAACAGCGTGGCGGCCATCGCGCCAGCGGGTCCCGCGCCCACGATAATCACGTCCCACTTATCGCTCATGGTGCGGCCTGCGCGGCCACCTGACGGACCCGCTCGTACTCCTCCAGATACAGGCGTGCAATGTCGGCGTTGTGAATGATGAGGAGGTTCTCGTCGTTGTCTCGGGCCGCGCTCCCGGTAAAGTTGAAAGACCCGGTGATCACGGTCTCCCCGTCTATGATGATCACCTTGTGGTGCATGACGTAGGGGTTGCCGTCGGCGAGGACGGGAATACCGGCCTCGCGCAGGGGGACCAACTGGCCATAGGCAGTCTCAGAGCCGCGCTTTTCGATCACGCCGGAGACGTCCACCCCGTCCCGGGCACGCTCGATCATCGCTTGCGCAAGGGTCTCGTCAGTAAAGGAGAAGGCCATGAAGCGTATGCTGCGCCGGGCGCGACCTACGGCGCGGGCAACCGCATCGGCGGGGCGGTCCTCGGGCGAGAAACAGGTCTCGATGCGCGTCCCGTGCACAGTAACCTCGGGGAACGGCGTGCTCCTGGGCGAGCGGGGCCCGAACTGGCCCTGCTCAAACATCTCGGCGAACTCGGCACGATAGTTCTGTGCCAGGTCGGGCGAGCGGATGATGATCGCATTGTTGTTGTTCCGATAGGTGCAGTTCACCGTCAGGTTCCAGGAGCCGGTCAGGACGTATTCACCGTCGACCACCACGAACTTGTTGTGCATGATGGCCGCACGCCCGTCCGCCCTGACCGGGATGCCGCCTTCCTGGAGGGAGCGGATTGCGTCCTCGTGCAGGTTGTCGGCATCGGTAACCACGCGCACTGTCACGCCGCGCTCCCTGGCACGGAGCAGGGCGTCGGCAACGGTCTGCAGGTCGAGCTCGTAGGCGGCCACGTCGACGCTCTGGCGGGCCTGGTCGATCAGCTGCACAAGGTGGCGATCAATCGCCTCGGGGCGGCGACTCGGATCGTCCGGGTAGATGGGTGCGGTGAAGTAGACCTGAAACCACGGTTGGTCGCCGCTGGGAGGTGGCGAGGCCTGCGGCTCTGGTGTGGCGAGCCCAAAGGAAACGAGGAGGTCCTGACGGAAGCTGGCCGGGCCGGGCTCGCGCCAGAAGCCGGCCGGCACCCCGAGGAGGGCTGTGGTGACGACGGCCAGCGCCAGCAGTCCGATAACAAGAAGCCAGCGCGCGGACAGCGGCCGGTATCGGCGGGCCATGGGGCGTCTTGCTCTGCGGCTCAAGGCTGGCACCTCCTATGGCTCTTCGGGCGAAGCGTCCGCTGACGTGGCCGATGCCCTCCCATCGGAGGGAAGG
>JAIMBM010000157.1 GCA_023511475.1 Anaerolineae bacterium | reverse complement strand
CGCCTCGGGGAGGGGGAAAGGGGGAGGGGTCCGCGAACACAGGGTCGCTGGGGGCCATTGCGGCGGCTTCTGCGTGACGTTGGGGGGCGCGCGGCGAAAGGCCAAACTCGAGCCCAGGGGGATGGGGCCACGATCCGAGAAGGCACTCCGTTCGCCGGGACTGCCGCTGGACCGCCCTCACGCCAGATCCGCGGGGCGACAGCCGCCAAAGTTTCCGCCTATGGGGGGGTGAGGGTGGGGGTTCACGCCCATCGTGGGGCGCGGCGGCGTCACGTTTGCACAATCCCACTCCCCATGCTAGAATAGCGCCGCTCCCGGGGCATCTGGGGCGCCGCAGGCGGAAAGGCTACCTGCGGCAGCAGCCGCGATGGGAGGGCTGGAAGCCCTATGCCCCAGTATGGAGCCGCGAGGCCGGACCTCGCCGCCCCCCCGTAGCACGCGGCGGCCCTCGCGGCCCTTGCCCTTCAGGGAATCGGTAGCCTGCAGGGAGCTCGATGGCCTCCCTCTCGCTACACGCCTCTCAGGAGGACCAAAGGCAGCATGAACACCGCGGTTGTCATCCTGGCCGCAGGGCAAGGTACCCGTATGCGCTCCAAGATTCCGAAGGTCCTACACCCACTTGGCGGCCAGCCGATGGTGAAGTACGTGGTGAACCTTGCCCTGCAGTTCAGCACCCAGGCACCGGTGCTCGTCATCGGCCGGGGTGCCGCCCTGGTGCGAGACCGCGTGGGCGATTGTGTCCGCTATGTGCTGCAGGAGACGCGCCTGGGAACGGGGCACGCAGTGCTCCAGGCGCGCGACGAGCTCCGCGGGCGCTCGGATGCGGTGCTCGTCCTGTATGGTGATATGCCTCTGCTGACTCCTCCTACCGTGAGCCGCCTCGCCGACTGCTTCGCCAGCACTACCCCCGCCATCGCCATGCTGACCCTGGAGATACCACCGGGTGGCGACACCATGGGTTTTGGCCGCGTCGTCCGCGACGCCAAAGGCCGCGTGATCCGGGTCGTCGAGGAGGCCTTTGCCACCCCAGAGGAGCTTGACATCCGCGAGTTGAATTGCGGCGTCTACTTCTTCCACGGGCCGTGGCTGTGGGATCACCTTACCCGTCTGCAGATCAGCCCCAAGGGTGAGTACATGCTCACCGATCTGGTGGGAATCGCCGTGTCGGAGGGTGAGCGAGTCGAAGCGGTCCGGGTTGACGACCCTGAGGACGTGATCGGCATCAACGACCGGCTGCAGCTGGCGCGGGCGGAGGAGGTGCTCCGCCGCCGTGTCAATCAGGAGCTGATGCGCTCTGGCGTGACGCTCATCGATCCTGCGACGACGTACGTGGAGGTCGGCGTCCGTGTGGCGCCGGATACCGTCATCTACCCCAACACGTACCTGCTCGGCAACACCGAGGTCGGGGATGACTGCATCCTGGGCCCGAACACGCTCCTGCGGAATGCGACGCTCGGTCCCCGGTGTCGCGTTGTGGCTTCGATAGTGGAGGACTCGGCCCTGGGTGCCGGCGTGATCGTGGAGCCCTATGGGTGCCTGCGGGGCGGGGCCCGTCTCGATGACGGTGTGCGCCTCGGGAGCTTTGCCGAGGTCAAGAACTCGTACCTCGGACCTGGCACTGAGGTGGAGCACTCGAGCTATGTCGGCGATGCGACCGTCGAGGCGAATGTGAGGATCGGCGCCGGGGCTGTGACCTGTAACCGTGATGGGGAAGAGAGACGCGCCACACAGATTGGCGAGGGGGCACTCATCGGCGGCGGGGCCATGCTGGTGGCTCCGCTGGTGGTTGGACCGGGGGCGCGAGTCGGCGCAGGCTCGGTAGTGACCCACGACGTGCCTCCGAACACGGTGGTCTATGGCGTCCCGGCACGGGTGCACCGGATGGCGGAAGACGCGCGGATTCAGACCGGGCCGGCGGAGGCTGAGCGCCAGGCACAAGGCGTGTCTGGCAGAGGACGGCGATGACGCCCGAGGAGCTGATCGCCGCCGCCGCCGAGGCGCGCCGTAACGCCTACAGCCCATACTCGCAGTACGCGGTCGGGGCCGCGCTGGAGACGGCCGCCGGGGACGTTTTCCTCGGGTGCAATGTCGAGAATGTGTCCTATGGCCTCACGGTCTGTGCAGAGCGGACGGCGGCCTTTGGCGCCGTATGTGCGGGCCATAGAGCCTGGCGGGCCCTCGCCGTGGTGAACGAGGACGGCTCGCCGCCCTGCGGGGCCTGCCGACAGGTGCTGGCCGAGTTTGCGGGGCCCGAGCTCCAGCTGTACGCTGCGACGCCCGATGGCCGTTGGAGGCGCTGGACGCTCGGGGAGCTACTGCCCTGGCCCTTCAGTTCACCGGACGTCGGGCGGAGCCGGTAAGGTAGTCGCAGGGTGGTTGAGGCCCGCGGACAGTCGGCGCCGGAGCTCGCACCTTCCTGTCTTCGCCGACAGGGCTTGCGGCGGCAGGCGCAGGCTGAGGTGACATGGTCAGCTTTTGCAGCTGGCTGGCGTTGCGTCGGGAGGTTCTGGTGCCCGGGCAGAGCACGCTGAATACCCTCATGCAAGAGGTCCGCTTCCTGGCCGATGAGAAAGGTTTCGGTTCCGGCCCCGAGCGCATCTGGGAGATGCTGGCCCTCATTCACACTGAGGTGTCCGAAGCGACCGACGCCTACAAGAAGGGTCAGAGCCTCGAGAAGGTTGGCGAGGAGCTCACCGACGCGGTGATCCGCATCCTGCACCTGATGTCGGCCCTCGGCCTCGATGCGGATGAGCTGTATCGCCGGGTCATGGATCGAAACCGGCAGAGGCCCGCGCGGTATAACACGGTCCGAGGCGGCTAGCAGGCCATGTCTGCAGAAGGACGAGCCGGAGAAGCCCCGCCGGAGCGGGATTCGTGGGTAACGGCATCCGGGCAGGTCGCGCGGTGGATTGGCGTTGAGCTGGAGCTGCATGCTCCCCGTACCTGGCACGGGCCGACCTGGGCCATGCTCGGAGGCGTGCTGAGCAGCGGCGACGTGCCGCTGACGCTGCGCAGCCTGGTGCTCCTGACTGTGGCCTGGCTGGTGAGCGAGCCGCTCCTGGGGTCGTTGCTTCTCCTGGCGCTGCAGATTGGGCGAATGCGGCAGGCGGGCCGCGGCGGGGCTGCGGCCGAGGTGCGTTGGACGATCCCCTACGCCCGACGGGACTCGCCCGCACAGCGCGCCCTCGACCGCATGGCGGCCCGGACGGGCCGGGCCCTTGGGGAATGGCGGGCGCTGCAGGGCGCCGGCGAGCGGTGGCTGCTTCTGGCGCTGATCACGGCGGTCCTTAGCGCGGTGGCTGGCGGCTATGTGCCACTCGTGGTGTTGGCGGCGCTTGCGGTGACGCTGCTCACTGCGGTTGGCAGGCCGCCCCGCAGCGGGGCGCGGGAGGCCCTGGCTGCCGGGCAGTTCATGGTGGCGTGGCTGGTGGGGCGCAGCACCTTCGCGGACCCGGACTACCACACGCTGCTGGCCGGGCTGGCTCTGGCCGTGGTGTGGTATGCCTGGACGAGGCGGCCTCCCCTGGCAGCGGCACTGGCGGCAGGGCAACTGCTGCTGGCCGGACTCCTTGCTGCTCTGCATGCGCCGCTCCTGGCGGGCGCCGTTCTGCTCCTGACAGTGCCTCCGCTGGTTCTCTTGCCCGAAGGGCCGAGCAGCCAGCGGACTTTTTTGCAGCACACGCAGCCTTATCTGATGGCAAGTCTGCTGGCCGTGGCGTGGGGGCTGGTTTGGCCGGTCTAGCGGGGCTGGAAGGGGCGCACGTGGTCGGTTGGGGGATGGGGCTCCTGTTGCTGGGGGTCCTGGGGTTTGCCGCTTACTGGGCACTCGTGCTCTCGGAGGGCGCTTACTTTGGGCCGCGTGTGGTGGCTTGGCTGTACGACCGCACCGCGGCGCGCTATGACCGCATCAAGAATACGCAGCCGTCCGACGACGCCCGCTACCTGGCGCGGCCCCTGCTCCTCGCCCTGGAGGCTGTGCCGGACCCGCTCGTCCTTGACGTGGGAACGGGTACAGGGCGAGTGCCGGCTGCGCTCCTGGCGGAGGAGGACTTTTGCGGGCGGGTGCTCGGGGTAGACCGTTCACCCGGGATGCTCGGGCAGGCTAGCTGCAAGCCCGGAGTGGTGTCGGAGCGATGCGGCCTCGTCCTGGGCGATGCAGGGTCCTTGCCGGTTGGGGATGCGCGCTTTGATGCGGTCATCTGCCTGGAGGTGCTCGAGTTCACCGCCTGCCCTCAGGAGGTGCTCCGCGAGTTGACGCGAGCTCTCAAGCCGGGTGGAGTGCTGCTGATCAGCAACCGGGTAGGCCTGGATGCGCTCTGGTATCCGGGTCGCCTCTGTGGCAGGGGGCGGCTTGAGGCCGCGCTCCGCCTTCTGGGCCTGGAGGTGGTGGAGACGGAGACCTGGCAGACCTACTACGACCTCATCTGGGCCAGGAAAGCACCCTCCGCCGGCCTGGATCGTGCGGGCACGCAGCGGGGGTAGGGCTGCAGAGATTCGGAGGAGCAGCAGAATGCGGATTGTGAGATTCGAGCGACAGGGGGTAACCGGCTACGGGCGGCTCGAAGGCAAGGCCATTGTGCCACTGCGCGACCGGCCGTGGGAGCGCGTGATGACCGTCGGCGAGGCGGTGCCCCTTGAGGAGGTGCGTCTGCTCGCGCCATCCGAGCCATCCAAGATCGTCGCGGTAGGTCGCAACTACCGTGCCCACGCGGCCGAGCTGGGGAATGAGGTCCCGGCCTGGCCAATCATCTTCCTCAAGCCGCCGACGGCGGTCATCGGCCCCGAGGAGGCGATCGTGTATCCTTCTGCGTCAAAGAATGTGCACCACGAGGCCGAGCTGGCGGTCGTGATCGGGCGGCGCTGCCGACATGTGCACCCGGAGGACGTCCCATCGTATGTGTGGGGCTACACCTGCGCCAACGACGTGACGGCACGGGACTTGCAGCGGCTGGATGAGCAGTGGACCCGGAGCAAGAGCTTTGACACCTTTTGCCCGCTCGGACCGTGGATCGACACCGAGCTGAATCCTGCCGACGCGTCTGTGGTTTGTCGGGTGAACGGCCTCGTGCGGCAGTCGGGTCGCACGGGGGACATGGTCTTCGGTGTGTCTGCGCTGGTGGCGTTCATCTCAGAGGTGATGACCCTGGAGCCGGGCGACGTGATCCTCACCGGCACCCCAGAAGGCGTCGGCCCGCTCGCTCGCGGGGACGTCGTCGAGGTCGAGATCGAGGGGGTAGGGGTCCTGCGCAACCGGGTGGTCTGAGCGTGGCCCGCACGCGTCGGTTGCTTGCTGATCGGGCGGTTTCATGGTAAGCTAGGGCAAAGCCGGGAGACGAGCGAAGGGGGCCATCCATGAAGACGGACTTTCTCAGCTTGGCAGACCTGTCCTCATCAGAGATCGAGGGACTCATCGAGCGGGCCGTCGCGCTCAAGGCTGAGTGGAGAAGCGGTGGCAACCCGCCGCTCCTGGCTGGCAAGACGTTAGCCATGATCTTTCAGAAGCCCTCGCTACGGACCCGTGTATCTTTCGAGATGGCGATGCGGCACCTGGGCGGGGCCGCGATGTACCTCTCGCCGGACGAGATCGGGCTGGGGAAACGCGAGAGCGTGGCCGACGTGGCGCGTGTCCTCAGCCGGTATGTGGATGGCATCATGGCCCGCGTGTTTGCCCACGCCCATGTGGTCGAGCTGGCTCGCTGCTCGCGGGTGCCGGTCATCAACGGCCTTTCAGACTACAGCCATCCGTGCCAGGGGCTGGCAGACCTGCTGACCATCTATGAGAAGTTTGGGCGCCTCTCAGGCATCAAGCTCGCGTATGTCGGCGATGGGAACAACGTGCTGACGTCGCTGCTCTTCGGTGGCAGCAAGGTCGGGATGCGGATCGCCTCCGCGAACCCGCCCGGGTACGAGCCTGCTCAGGACGTTCTGGAGCAGGCGCGGGGGTTTGCTGCCGCCAGCGGCGGCTCTGTCGAAGTGACGCACGACCCGCACGAGGCGGTCCGTGGCGCCGATGTCATCTACACCGACGTCTGGACCAGCATGGGGCAGGAGGCCGAGCGCGAGCAGCGGTTGCGGGTCTTTCCTCCCTACCAGGTGAACAGCAGGCTGGTCAGCGAGGCGCAGCCCCATGTGGTGGTGATGCACTGCCTTCCCGCGCACCGCGGAGAGGAGATCACCGACGAGGTGATCGACGGGCCGCACTCGGTGGTGTTTGACCAGGCCGAGAACCGTATGCACGCGCAGAAGGCCATACTCGTCCGGCTTCTTGCGGGTGAGGCCTAGGGTTCTGCTCGGAAGGGCGAGGGCCATGCTGCGTCGCGCATGGCCGGTGGTTTCTGTCAGAGCGCCTGACATGTGTCGACAGGCGGGTTGGCCTGGCGCTGGAGATCGGCTGCCAGTAGCTCGCTACCAGGAAGGTGGTCGTGGCAGACGTTCTATGGCTTCTGTCGCGGGTCACGCTGACGGACCTTGTCGACATCCTGCTCGTCGGTCTGACCTTCTTTGGCTTGCTGCTTCTCATGCGTGGCACGCAGGCGGTGTCGTTGCTGCGCGGCGTCATCGTGCTGCTGCTGTTCGCCTTCCTGGTGGGCAAGTTCTTTCGCCTCACAGCCTTTTACTGGCTCTTCAGAAGCATCGTGCCCGCTCTGCTGGTGGTGATCCCCATCGTCCTGCAGCCGGAGCTGCGGCGGGCCTTTGAGCGGCTGGGGCGGCCGGCCGGGCTGGTCCTGTGGTCTGGCCGCGAGGTAGCGACCGAGCGGACGCTCGACGCGATTGCGATGGCATCGCGGTGGCTGTCGGAGCGGCGGCACGGTGCGCTCATCGTCATCCAGCGGGAGACGGGCCTGCAGGAGTACATCGACCGCGGGGTCACGATCGATGCGGCGGTGACACCGGAGCTCTTGGTCACCATCTTTCACCCCAACACGGCCCTGCACGATGGTGCGGCCATCATCCGAGGCGATCGGGTTGTGGCGGCAGCCTG
>JAIMBM010000156.1 GCA_023511475.1 Anaerolineae bacterium | reverse complement strand
GGGGGGTGGGGGACGGGGGGTGGGGGTGCCCCGACGAGCCCGCGCAAAGGGGATCCCGATTGGCAGGCCTGCCGGCAGCCTGCCGCCGTATCACGCACTGAACGCGGGTCTGAACAGCTACACGAGGAATTGGACAGGCGCGAGAAAAAGCTGTATAATGAAAACCGACTGGTCGGTCGGAATCGAGGTCACATGACACGTAACCGAGGGGACGAAACCCGCGAGCGTATCCTCTCGGCCGCCGAGGAGTGCTTCAACGAGCTCGGGTACGAGGGCGCCGGTCTGGCCGAGATCTGCGAGCGCGCGGGCGTGAGCCGCGGTGCCTTCTACCATCACTTCCCGTCGAAGCAGGCGGTCTTTCTGGTCCTGCTGGAGCGGTGGCTCGCCGGGGTGGAGGAAGGGCTGGCCGCGGCCCGTGCGTCGGCGGCGACCGTGCCCGAGCAGCTGACCGTCATGGCCGATGTGGTCGAGGCGGTTTTTGGCGCGGGGAGGGGACGGCTGCCACTCTTTCTGGAGTTCTGGACGCAGGCGGCCCACGATCCGGCGGTGTGGGAGGCCACGATCGCGCCGTACCGGCGGTACCGGGACCTCTTCGCGGGGCTTGTCCGCTCGGGGATGGACGAGGGTTCGCTGCGGGCCATGGACCCGATAGTGGCTGCACAGGTGCTCCTGGCGCTGGGGCTGGGCCTGGTGCTGCAGGGCCTGCTCGACCCCGACGGTGCGGACTGGAGCAACGCCGTTCGGGAGGGCGTGGCGATACTCCTGAATGGGATGCAGAGACCGTCGCTGTGACCTCCATCGCTGCTCGCGACCACGCAGCGGCTTCTGGTATCATGTATCGTTTGTCCGGGTGGTCGAAAGCAGAGGTGGAAGCACATGACGGTCGTGGTCACGGGTGCCGCAGGGCACCTCGGAGGCAACCTGGTCCGCGCCCTCCTTGCGCGCGGCGCAAAGGTCCGTGCCCTGGACTATACGCGACACTGGCAGGCGCTGGAAGGGCTGGAGGTGGAGCGCGTTCAGGCCGACGTGCGAGACCTCGACGCCCTGCGGCGAGCCTTCGCCGGCGCGGATATCGTCTACCACGCGGCCGCGGTTATCTCACTGCGCAGCGACGACTGGCCCCTCCTCGAGGCGGTGAACGTCATCGGCACCCGCAATGTGGTCCAGGCCTGCCTGGATTGCCGCGTACGGAGGCTGGTGCACTTTAGCTCCATTCATGCCCTCAGGCAGGAGCCCTTCGGCGTGCCGGTGGACGAGTCGAGCCCGCTCGCGCTCTCGCCCAGCAGTCCTCCGTACGATCGCTCCAAGGCGGCGGGCGAGCGGGAGGTGCGCCTCGGGATCGGGCGCGGGCTTGACGCGGTAATCCTCAATCCTACAGGGATGATCGGCCCGCACGACTATGCCCCCTCGCACTTTGGGCAGGTCCTCCTCGCCCTCGGACAGGGGCGGATGCCGGCCCTCGTGTCCAGCGGCTTTGACTGGGTGGATGTGCGGGATGTCGTGTCCGCGGCCCTCAAGGCTGCCGAGGTTGCGCCGCCAGGCGCGAGGTACCTCCTGTCCGGGCATTGGGTCTCGATGCGGGCCCTGGCGATCCTGGGCGAGGAGATTACGGGCGCCGATCCGCCCTGGTTCGTCTGCCCGCTGTGGCTGGCTCGGGCTGGCGCCTCCCTGGCCGATGCCCTGGCGCGACGGCGGCGCGGACAGCCTCTCTTTACCGGCGTATCGATCCGCGCCCTGCGGTCCAACCGCTACATCAGCCATGAGCGGGCTGCCCGGGAGCTGGGCTACCGCCCCCGCCCGATCCGGCAGACCCTGGCAGACCTGTATCGCTGGTTCGAACAGGCAGGCCGGCTCAAGCTGTTGCGGGCTGGGGGCCAGGGCTGAGCTCGTTGCCCGGACGGGCAACTGGCGCGATTCTTGCTGCAGCGACGGGCGACGAGATGCTGCGCGCGGGCCCGGCTGAGGGCGCAGCTCGAGAGGGAGAGGAGCGGTGCCCATCGGGCTGAACGTGCCGCAGGAGCAGGCGTCTGGCGCCAGTATCAGCCGAAGGGGACCGCTCAGCCTCCGGTCCGCGGTTCTCAGGCACTCGGTGCCGTCTGCGCCTTGGCGCGTCAGGCCGAGCTTGCCGCATGGGAGGCAGTGAACGGTGACCGCGTCAGCGCGCATCCTGGTGGTGGACGATGACGAGGGCATCCTGGGATTCGTTACGGAGGCCCTAGCCGAAGAGGGCTATGAGGTCCTCGCCGCCAGGGATGGCGCCGAGGCGCTCGAGCAGGCATCCCGCGAGCCTCCGGACCTGATCCTCCTGGACATGCGCATGCCCGTGATGGACGGCTGGCAGTTCGCGGTGGCCTACCGCTCGAGGCCCGGCCCGCATGCGCCGATCATCGTGATGACCGCGGCGCGCGATGCGCCGGGAATCGCCAATGAGATCCACGCCCAGGGGTGCCTGCCCAAGCCCTTCACGCTGACTGACCTCCTGGACGTCGCTGCGCGGTTCACCCGGCAGAAGGCCGAGGCGGTGTGAGGCGGGGCTCAGGGGCGAGAGGCCGCTGCGCTGGCGGCCCGTGCCGCCAGCCACAGCAGGCAGCCGCGTGCGACGGTCCCGCCAGTGGCCGGCTAGGCAGACTACGAGCCTGTCCGGAGAACTAGCCCCGGCGGCTTGGAAAGGCGCCCTACAATGTCTGCTGTGGTGGTGGGCGGGGTTTCATAACCCGGGCCAGGCCCTACCTGACGATGACCTGCTGCCCCTCTTTGAGGCCCTCGAGGATCTCGGTGTTCTCGCCATCGGAGAGGCCGGTTGTGACCCGCACGTCCCGGATGCGCCCGCCTTCGACGACGCGCACGTACCTGCTCCGTCCGCGCATCTCCACCGCCCGGCTGGGCACGAGGAGTGTGTCGTCGTGGGTGAGGGTCGTGATACGCAGGTCGGCCGTCATGTCGGGGCGCACTGGCGCCTTGCCGGGGTCGAGGGTGATGGCGACCTCGTAGCCTACCGTCCCTCGCTGGGCTGTGGCACCGGGGGTGATGCGCGCCACGCGTCCCTGCAGGACCTGCCCGGGCAGCGCGTCCAGGCGTATCTCGGCCTCCTGGCCGACGACGAGCTCGGCGATGTCCAACTCGTCGACCTGGGCGATGACCTCCAGCCTGCTGAGGTCGGCGAGCCGGATGACCTTTTCGCCGTAGGCCGTCTCCCCTTCCCGGGCGTTGACCTGCACGACCGTCCCCGCAAAGGGGGCGACGACCGTGCAGTACTCCTGGCGCGCCCGCGCGGCCTCGAGGGCGAGGCGGGCGAGTTCGAGATTCTTCTCGGCGACCTTGATCCGGCCGGGATCCGGCCCGCGGATGGCCTGCTCAAAGCTGGCGCGCGCCGTCTCATAGTCGAGCTTGGCCGATTCGAGGGCGGCTGCCTCCGGAGAGCCCTGGGCGCGGCCCTCGGCGGCCACCCGGTCGTAGGCGCTCTGTGCCGCCTGCAGGATGGCGGCGGCCCGGCGCAGGCTGGCCCGGGCGATCTCGATCTGCTCGCTGGTCGGTGCTGCCCTCAGATTGTCGTACTCGATCTGCCGTATTTGCAGGGCCAGCTCCGCCTCTCTGACCTGGTTCTCGGCCTCGCGACAGTCCGCCTGGATAAGGATGTCGCCACGGTCGACCTCCTGGCCGGGCTTGACCAGCACCGCCTGGATCGCGCCACCCGTGCGCAGGGTGAGCCAGGCCTCGCGGGCGGCGCGTACCTGGCCGCTGGCCTCTACGCTGGCGGTGATCCGCCCGCGCCGGACGGCGACGACGTCCGGCGGTCTGGCTGGCCGTGTGAAGAGGTACAGGAGCACGGCCCCGATGAGGGCGAGCGCCCCCAGGAGCACGTACGGACGCCGAACGGCCCGCCCGAGCCTGGGGAGCTGGAGTCGCCCTGCAGACTGTGCTGAGGCCAGCAGGCTGGCCAGTGAGAGTCTCATTCTTGTCATGATGGCCCTCGAAAGTCCTGGCAGCGATACGATCGCGTCGTAAGCACGCTTGTGGCCTGCTGCAGGGGCAGTGCGGCCCCTGCCTCGTCCAGAAGCATGACCCGGCTCACCATGTAGGGGCCGTCGACCCCGGAAAGCGCAATGGCGAGCCCGGGGAACTGGACAGGAACCGTCTGCAGGCCCGGGCTGAGGGTGCAGGGAGCTACAGCGCGGGCGACCTCGCGGCCCTGAGTGTCGGACAGGGTGGCGGCGAGCAGGTAGCTGCCGCCGATGCGCGCGTTGACCCCCACCTCGAGGCTGAGGGCCTCGTAGCGGCCATCGCGGTCGGAGTCGAGGGCCATCTCGGTGTAGGTGCCGGAGAGCTCGGCCGTGCCTGGGGAGACGGCAAACAGGCCCTCGCTGGCCCGCGCGAAGGCTCTTCCGCGGAAGGTGCCGCTGGCCGTCACAAAGAGGGTGTAGTAGCCGCCCAGCTCGGGCGGGCGGTAGCTGGCGCCGTAGGTGCCATCCCCGGGCTCGCCATCGCCGTGCTCACCGTCGTCCAGGAGCACGAGGCGCTCGATCTGCATGTCGGGCCGGCCGATCTCGGCCTCCACGCGGGCGCCGGGCACCGGCTGCTCGCCGTAGCGCAGCGTGGCACTGATGGCTACCGGGTCGCCTTCGGCGGCCCACTCCGGGGCTGTGCTGACGCCCAGCCGCAGCGGGGAGGTGAGCGCAGCAAACCCGGTGAAGCGCACCGCGCCGGAGACGCCTCCCGGGCGGCCGACGACAACCTGCCACTCTCCCGGCTGCGCCTGCCGCACCAGATAGGCCTGGGCATCGGCAAAGCCGAGGTCCAGATACTCGCCCCGGTCCCCGATGGTCTTGCCGTCGAGGCGACGGCCCTCAGGATCGATCAGGGCGAAGGTCAGGGGGCTGCCCTGCCCGCGCAGGTAGAAGCGCGCCTCGCCTGGGGTATCGACCGGCACCGTGGCGGTGACCGTCTGCCCGGGGCCGACCTCCCCGCTGTAGAATGGGGAGTGAAGAGGTGGCTCGGGCAGCGGAAGCGGCGCTGGCGGCGTATCGGCGATACCGGGAAGGGCGACGCCTTGACCCAGCCGCAGCGGGTTGCGGATATAGGCGTCGTAGGTGCGCCGCGGCCAGAGGAGGGACGGCAGCCCGAGCAGGATCGTCTCATCCGACCAGGCGTGCAGGTCGTCGGTCAGAATCTTGCGGACGGAGGGTCCGTCGAGCGCCAGGGCGCTGGCGGCGGAGATGAGACCATCCCCCGGGGGCAGGCCGCGCAGGACCTCGGGGAGATCCTCGCTGCGGGCGTCTCCAGCGATCAGAGTGTACGGCACCCCGACCTGGTTCCGGTGCAGCGAGTTGAACAGGTTGGCGTACTCGGGCGTCAGCTCGATGGCTGAGGGGTCGCGCGACCACTCGTGCACCTCACGCAGCAGGAAGGGATACCACATCCGGACTCCGGCCTGGGGCGTGCCGAGGATAAAGACCTGGTCCACATCCCCGGCGTACAGGCCAGACTCGATATAGCTGCGGACGTTCAGTCCGCCCATGCTGAAGGCGATGACATCGACCCGTGCGGCACCACTCTCGGCCCTGGCCCGCTCGATGACGCTCCGGAGCTGGGCGGCGTTCTGGTGGAGGGTGTTCTTGGGGGATATGCCCTCGGCATAGTACACGGGGAATCCATCCTGGCGCAGCCAGGAGGCGAGGAAGCGGAACTCGCTATCTTCCAGGCGGTCGCTCTCTGGCCCGTGCCAGCCATGGACGAGGACGACCGGCAGCCGGCGCGCGGAGGCGACAGCGCCGGTGCCATAGCGGGCGACGCCAGCGGAGAGGCTCCCAAACCAGACCCCATCGCCGGCGACGGCGATAGCCGAGACATAGTCGTGGGGCAGGCTGGCCGGAGCGCGGTGCACGGTCCACTGCCCGTCGGCGAGGACGGCGGCGCCCCGCGAGGTGCCGACCCACAGGCGCTGCGCGGGGTCGAGGGCGAGGGCGAGCACCAGGTCGGAAGGGAGGCCATCGGCCGTGGTGTAGGTCGCCAGGACGCGGCCCTCCCGGTCCAGGCGATTGAGGCCCTTGGCGGTGCCTATCCAGAGGTCGCCGTCCGGTCCTGCAGCCAGAGCGTTGACAAAGTCGTCGGCGAGGCCCCGGCGGGTGTCATAGATCGTCCACGCGCCACCGGCGAGGCGGGCGGCGCCCTGACCGTGCAGGCCGATGTATACGCTGCCATCGGGGCCGGCAGCGAGGGCGGTAACATAGTCGGAAGGCAAGGGGGAGTTGCCGCTGTGGTATGTCTCCCAGCGGCCGCTGTCGAACACGCTGACCCCGCGGCCCCAGGTGCCGCACCAGATGCGCCCCCGGGCGTCGGTGGTGAGGGCGCTGATCCAGTCGTTGCCGGGTCCCGAGTTGGCGGCCGTGTAGGTGCGCCAGTCGGTGCCGTCGACGACGGTGAGCCCGCCGCCGAAGGTGCCGAACCACACGCGGCCGCGGGCGTCAATGGTCAGGGCGGCGACCCAATCAGAGCCGAGGCCGTGGGCGCGGGTATATGCGTACCATCGGCCGTCGCGGTACAGGCCGGCGCCGTGGCTCGTCGCTACCCACACATCGCCGCCATCGGGGTCCGCGGCGATGGCCCACACCGTATCCGAGGGCAGCCCATCGAGCGTGCGGAAGTGGGTCCAACTCGGGCTCTCCGGCGGGGCGCCCTGGCTGGGAAGGGCCAGCAGGGCCGCGAAGAGCAGGGCCAGGCCCAATCTCAGGCAACGCGCATGGCGCATTGAATACCCTCGTCTAGGCCTGCTCAGCAGGCCGAAGAATGATAGCATCAGGGGGGCATGGTGTCAATTGAGGAGAGTTGCAGGGGGTGAAGTGGAGGCGTCCATGGCCTGCGCAGCATCTCGCGGAGGCTGCCGCCCCCTCCGCTGGCCCCCATAGGCGGAAACTTTGGCGAGGCGAGGGCGCCTTCTCCGAAGGGGGGTGCCCCCACCTCTCTGGGCATTCCCTGCTTTGCCGCCCCAGCGGCAAAGCAGGGGTTAGCCCCTCGCCC
>JAIMBM010000155.1 GCA_023511475.1 Anaerolineae bacterium | reverse complement strand
GGTCTGTTATAGTCAACCATATCCTACCGGAAAGGTGTCCCTTTTTCAACCCCCTGCGCCAAAAGGCCAAACTCGAGAGACCTCGCCTACGGCTCCCGCGTCAGGTCGTACACAAAGACCACGTGCGGGTAGGCCGGGTTGTCGACGTAGCCCTTGACGTCAGCGCGCGCCAGATGCGTGTTGGATACGTCGTAGAAGAAGAGCGATACCGCGTCATCGAGCAGGATCTTTTGCGCCTCGATGAACATCTGTGTCGCCTTCTCCCGGTCGGTGCCGGTGATCTCGTTGGCCTTGTCGATCAACTCGTCGTATGTGGGGTTGCTGTAGTAGCAGAGGTTGAAGAGGATCTCGTCCTCGGAGTGGAACATGCTATACAGGAAGCTATAGGGCGAGATATAGTCCGGCCACCAGTACATGACAAAGATGTCCTGCGCCTTGAGGGGGTCGGACTTGCCCAGCTGCCACTGCGCGTCCCAGTTCATCCCCTGCACTTCCAGCTCGATGCCGAGCTTGGCCAACTCCGCCTTCCAGACCTCGCCGAGCTGCTGCTCATCCATATCGCCACTGGAGTAGGTCATGGTCAGCTTGAAGCCGCCGTTGGGGTAGCCGGCCTCCGCGAGCAACTGCTTCGCCTTCTCGAGGTCATAGGTGTACTGGAAGAGGTCGTCGCCGTGGCCCCACATCCCGACGGGCACGACGCCACGGGCCTGCGTCGCACGCTCGCCCATCACGGCCGAGATGAACTGCTCATAGGGGAAGCTGTAGCAGAGCGCCTGCCGCACCTTGACGTTGTCGAGCGGCGGCTTCTTGGTGTTGAGCAGCCCAACCAGGTTCTGGAAGCTGGGGTTGGTGTAGACGACGATGTCCTTGCGGGTGTTGCGGATAACTTCCTCGTTGTCGGGTGGGATGCCGTAGGTAAAGTCGGCCGTGCCAGCCTCAATCTTTTGCTGGAGCACAACCGGGTCCTGGCTGATCTCAAAGACGACCTTCTCGAACTGCCCAGGCCTCCACCCGCCCCAGTAGCTCTCGTTTCGGGTCATGACCAGGCGCGAGCCGGGCTCATAGCTCTCGATGATGTAGGGGCCGGTCCCGGCGCAGTGGCCCTGCTGGAACCAGTCGGAGCCCTTCTCCTGATAGGACTTGGGGCTGTAGATCCAGGCTGCATAGCCCGAGGAGGCGATCAGGTCCAGGGGCGCGGGGTAGCTCAGCTTGAACTTGATGGTAAGGTCGTCGATGACCTCCATCTCCTGAACGGGGTCCCAGATGTAGGCCGCACCGATGCCCAGCGCCTTGGTGTTGGAAATGGAGAACTTGACGGCCTCGGCGTTGAACGGCTCACCGTCGTGGAACTAGACCCCTTGCCGGAGATGGAACACCCACTCGGTCGCGTCCTCGTTGGCCTCCCAGCTCGTCGCCAGCTTCGGGCTCAGGATCTCCTCGCTGCCGGGCGGGTTGTAGAAGGTGAGCGTCTCGTAGCAGTTGGACATCACGACCGAGTCGTTGGAGTAGCTCTTGGCAGGGTCGAGATCGGGGAACTGGGTGCCGTGCGCGTACACAAAGATGCCGGCGCGGCTCGACTCCGCAGCGGTGGGCTGCTCTGCGACCGTGGGCTGTGCCGCCGGCTCCGATGTGGCGCTCGGCGCGGTAGCCTGCGGCCTGCTCGTGCACTGTACGACCAGCAGCGCCACCAGGCTCAGTGCCACTGCCAGGTACAACGTGCGGTTTGCCCTCATCATGGCTTACCTCCATCTGGGCTTGTGTCTGAGACCGAAAGAGCCCCGCGGAATCCATGGGCGATCTGTACACACCGATCGCGCAGGGTTGCAGAGGAGAAGGCAGACGGCACTGTCCGCTGCGCACATCGCGTGCTTCAGCCGACGCTGGCCTGTACGGTGGCTTGTGTTGCAGATTGGATAGCGACCGGGTGCGATGCCCACGGAGAGAAGCCGCCCCGGCACATGGTGGCACCATCGCAAAGACGGCGCGATTCTAGCAGAGCGAGGCATTGTGGTCAAATAGGCATGGGCGCGTGACTGTTCAGACCCGCATCCTGGCAGCGGCGGCTGCCACATGTTGCCCCCGGCAGCGGCACAGATGAACCAGCCCCCAAAGTGAACTACACCCCCTTGGATGTATGGGAGTTGGGCAGCATGCTGGGTGGAACCCTCCCGCAGGTTCCCCGACCTGCTGCGCGGGCCAGAGCGTGCCACCCTTGGCGTAATCCGCGGCTCGATGAACCCGCCTGACCTGCGGGAGGGTGAACCCTCCCGCAGGTCACGAACTCGAGCACTGACGCGACGCTCGCCCAGGATCACCCACGTCTGCCCTCGCCGCGGATCCTGGAACCTGCGGCAGGGCCTCCACGCTGGCATTCCCAAGTTAGCGCCAATGGGGCAAAGGGGAGGGGCGCCCTCGGCGCAGCATCGCTGGACGTCATCCCAGCGATGTCTTGATGGCACCGCGGGCTCCGCCCCGAAAGGCCAGACTCGAGGGCAAGGGGCTTAACCCCGCTTTGCCCTGCGGGCAAAGCGGGGAATGCCCCAGGGGGATGGGGCAACCGTCCGAGAGGCCGGACCGCGCGCCGAGGTGCGCCAGCAGCGCCAGGCACCCATGGAGAGTGGTCCCTCCGCAGAGCTGCTGGGGTCAACACCGCGACGAGGCGAGCCGCCGAGAGGTGGGCGCGCGCTTCTGCGACGCTGCCGGGATATCGGCTGCCCGACGCGGCTTTTGACGCCACTGCAGGGTCGTGTACACTGTGTCCTATCCCCGGTCTGACGGGGCGGCGCCAACCGGAGGGGTGCGGCTTTCGGACTGGGGGCAGGCCATGGGAGAGCAGTGGACCTTTGCGAGCGCGGGCCAGGTCATCTTTGGGATGCGAGCGGTCGAGCGGGTCGGCAGGCTGGCGCTCTGGCTGGGCATGCGCCGGCCTCTGATCGTCAGCGACCGCATCCTCGTTGGTCTTGGCATCGTGGATAGCGTCCGCCGGGTCCTTGCTGAGGTCGGCCTCTCGGCGCCCGTGTACGATGGCGGCGAGCCCGAGCCCTCGACGGGGACGGTCTACAGGTGCGTGGAGGCGGCGCGTGCCGGCGATCACGACTCGCTGATCGCTGTAGGCGGCGGCAGCAACATCGACACCGCCAAGGCCGCGGCGGTGATTCTCTCTCACGGCGGGAGCCTGCCCGAGTACTATGGCATCAACCGGGTACCCGGGCCGGTGCTTCCCCTGATCGCGGTGCCGACGACCGCCGGGACCGGCTCGGAGGTAACGGCCGGCGCCGTCATCGCCGACGAGGCGCAGGGCCTGAAGATGGCGCTCTTCAGCCCGCACCTGCGCCCGCGAGCGGCCATCTGCGATCCGCTGCTGACCCTGACCTGCCCGCCCAAAGTCACGGCCGACTCGGGCATGGATGCGCTGACCCACGCCATCGAGGCCTACACCTGCCTGGACCACCGTTCTCTTCCCGAGGAGGACGATCCCTTCCCGGCCTACCCCGGATCGAACCCTCTATCAGCGTCCCTCGCCCTACAGGCGATCGGCCTCATCGGGCAGAGCCTGCGACAGGCCGTCCACCAGCCGCAGAACCTGGAGGCGCGTGAGATGATGCACCTGGCTGCGCTGCTGGCAGGTCTGGCCTTCTCCAACGGCGGTCTGACGATCACCCACGCCCTTCAGTACGCCCTCGCCGCGCGCGTGCACAACTCCCATGGCGAGGGTAACGGCCTGCTGCTGCCGTACGTGATGGCGTACAACATCCCGGCCTGCCCGCAGGCCTTTGCAGAGATAGCTCACCGTCTCGGGGAACAGGTCGACGGGCTCTCCCCCATCGAGGCCGCACACCGAAGCGTCGAGGCGGTGCAGCGCCTCAAGGCCGACATCGGCGTGCCGATGCGTCTCCGCGACGTCGACGTCGTCGAAGCGGATATCCCCGATATGGCGCAGATCGCTGCCAGCATGAGGAGGCTGGTGGTCCTGAACCCGAGGCCCGTATCCGCGCCGGAGATGGAGGCGCTCCTGCGGGCAGCCTACTGAGGCCCCGGCATACAGGCGCCCGACGTTACCGGGCCCCGGCCGCTCGCGCGTCCAGGACCTGTCGGACGGCTGTGGCGACCGCCGTGATGGCGGCGGCCCTCACCAGCAGGTCCTCTCTGGTGCCCGGGGGAGGAGCTCCCAGCGCAGACCTTGAGGCACACGCCGTGAGCAGCACGAGCCCCGGCTGCGATAGCCGGTCGGCGAGCGTGTGAGCAAGGAGGAAGCCATCCTCCTCGTCCCGCACGATGTCGGTGACGAGCAGGTCCACGGCCCCTTCATGGATGCGCAGCACGTGGGGGATGTCCCGGGTATCCGCGGCCTCGAGGACCGTGTAGCCGAGGTCACGGAGCATATGCGCAACAGCCCGTCGCACCGCGGCGTGGCACTCGACGAGGAGCACAGTCTCGTTGCCCCTGGGGAGCGGGGAGACGCCTCGCCCTCGCGGGGCGGACGGTGCCTGCGGCATGGGCGTCGCTCCCCACAGGTCGGCTCCGGCTCGCCCTTCTCTCAGCCTTGCAAGGACCTCTTCGGGCGCCTCCCATGAGCGGTTGCGCAGAACCATGGCGCCCCGGCCGACAAAGGGGTGGATTCTGGCCACGGCTTCGGAGAGGGCAGGGTGCAGGCGGGCCTGGTCGTACAGGCAGAGGGCGAGGCAGCGATGGCGGGCCAGCACGTCGCGGCGTAGCCTCACCTCGAGCTCGAGCAGCTCCGGCAGGTCTTCGGCCGTGCTCACACAGTCGGTCATCTCGAGGATGGCTCGCAACGCCCGGCGCCGCGGGTCGCCTGGCTGCCTGGCTGCGGCAGCTACGCACGCGAGCCCTCGCGCAGCGGGCTTTCCCTCGCCTCCGCCGACCGTGCTCCAGTCGGCGAAGGTCAGTTGCCCCGAGGCCTCGGCCGCGGCGGGGTCGACGCCACTCTCTGCGAGCGACTGGCGGATGTGCCGGGCAGCATGTGTGCTGGCGAGGTAGAGACATCGTTCGCCGCGGCTCAGCCCTCTCAGAAGGAAGGGCAAGGCCGCGGCGCGCCGGGCGGCAGCGAGGTCGCAGACCAGACAGAGGTGCTCGCGCACCTCGAGGACCTGGAGGACCGCCTCGAGGCTCGAGAACCACGGAAGCTCGGTTTGCTCGCAGGGTGCCGGCTCTGGTGTGCTCCGTCTGCCCTTTCCGGCAGGCGAGTCTGCTGCGAAGGGTACTGGGCGTCTCTTCGGCATGCGATACCCACTCGATGGGCGACTGCCGCGAGCCGGTGCCGAGAGCGATGGCGATGCTGCTGCCCGCGCCGTGTCGGGGCCAACAGCCTGCTGGCCGTCGTCCGTTCACTCCAAACCCCGCCAGGCGCGCCTGGCGCGTCTGCGCAACCGGTGCCCCGGGGTTGACAGCCTCAGGCCCCGGGGCGGAAGATTCTTCGCGGGCCTATTATATAGCCTACCTGGCTAACGAACCTAATGGCCACTCCAGACCGTACCGGGATGCTGGAGTGCATTCTGTGCTGTCACGATAGGGTCGCACCTCGCAGCGCGATACCTTCGCCGGTTGCAGGGTTCGCGGCGCAGTGCTATAATGAGGGTTGCCCGGAGGGGTGCCGGAGAGGCTGATCGGGGCGGTCTCGAAAACCGTTGTGGGCCTTGTGCCCACCGTGGGTTCGAATCCCACCCCCTCCGCCACAGGTTTGGGGATCGATGAGCCCGGACGGTATGTTCGGGCTTTTTGCTATGTGCGCACACATGCCCGGGCGACCCGCCGCCCGACACCCCGTATCAATGATCTCCTCTCCTCCAGGCGTTCAGGGGCGGACAGTCCTCTTCGCTCGTAGGGCGAGGGCATTGCCCATCGAGGGACCCCCACCCCTAACCCCGCCCCCGCCGCGACGCCTGATGCACATTAAGCCGAATGCAGTGGAAGGTGGTGGAACGGTCTCTGCTGGCCTCTCGTGAGAACAGCACGAAAGGAGGAACCAGCTTATGACTGTCGATACCACCACCTTCCTGGTGGCATTGTACACGATAGTGGATGACCTTTACAAGGCCAAGATTGCGCCACTCAGGACGGAGAGGCGAGGCCGTCCCGCCGAAGTGTCCGACAGTGAGATCCTGACGCTGATGCTTCTGGCTCAGTGGCTAAAGGTTGGTGAGCGAGGGCTCCTGCGCTATGTTAGAGAGAACTGGCAGAGCTACTTCCCTCGCCTACTCAGCCAGAGTGCATTCAACCGCCGTGCGCGACGGCTCGCCGGTGTGCTTATGCGGCTCATCGCCGACGTTGCTGCCGAGATGGGAAGTCAGTCTGCTGTCTACCAGGTCCTCGACACCGTGCCGGTGCCGCTCATGCGTCGCTGCCGAGGCGAAAAGCACCGACTGTTCGCCCAAGAAGCGGATATCGGCCGTGGTGGGAGCGATCGCCAATGGTACTACGGCTGCCAGCTTCTCGTAGCGGCTACCGACCAAGGTGTCATCACGGGGTTCGTGCTGGGACCGTCGGCTACCGAGGAGCGATGGTTGGCGGAGAGTCTGTTCTGTTGGCGGATCGACCGCGACGGGGAGATCGTTGACCCCCAGGCTCTACCGAAATCCCACAAGCGGGGCGGCCAACACGTCGGCCCGACAGGGCCCATATGGCCCCCAGATGCGGTGGGATTACCCGCCTGTGTGCCTTACATCGCAGACGACGGTTTCAGCGGCGCGTTCTGGTTTGAGCACTGGCGTCGGGACTACGGGGCCATGGTCTTGACCCCGTCGAGCTACAGCGGCGACGAGGCCGAACGAGCGAGGCGGGAGCACCGAGGCTGGAAGCAGATCATCGAGAGTATCATCGGCCAACTCGAAGACGTCTTTGCCCTGGCCTACCCAGGCGCTCGCACCATGTGGGGACTGCTCACGCGAGTGGCGGCCAAGCTCTTGGCCCTCAATCTCGGCATCTGGCTCAACCGGCTCTTTGGTCGGGATGACCTTGCTCTTGCAACTCTGTTCAACTCTTAATGTGCATCACGCGTC
>JAIMBM010000154.1 GCA_023511475.1 Anaerolineae bacterium | reverse complement strand
ATGCAGCCGTCTGCTGCTCGGCAGCAGCTGCCGCGAGGGCCGTGAGTTGCTCGTCATGGCGGGCGACAGCGGCGCGGAGTTCCTCGCAGCGAGCCTCGGCAGCGGCGAGGTCGTTCTGCGCCTGCTCCAGCTGGCGTTGCACGGAACGGAGGCGCTCCTGGAGCACGGCGGCCCGCCGGCGCTGCTCCTCATGGTGGGAACGGAGCTGCTCGGCCTCCTGCCGACGCCGGGCGATCTCTGCCCGAATCGCCTGTTGGCGCTGGCGAAGCGCCTCTCGCTCGGCGGCAATCGCCTGCACGCGGGCTCGGAGGCTCTCGACTTGCATCGAGCGCTCGGCGAGCTGCTCGGTAGCGGCGGCGAGGCGCTCCTGATGGCGGTGCCACTGATAGCCATACCACTTGAGGAGCGCCGCTTCGAGCTCGCGCTTGATGGAATCGTACTCCCGTGTGCGCTCGGCCTGCCGCTGAAGGCTTTCGAGGCGCGGTGTGATCTCGTTCAGAATATCGTTCAGGCGCTCAAGGTTGTGTCGCGTCTCCTCAAGCCTTCGGAGGGCCTCGTTGCGCTTCTCGATGTGGATGCGAATCCCCGCTGCCTCTTCGAGGAGGAGACGCCGCTCCTCAGGGCGCAGGCTGAGCGCCGCATCGACCTGACCCTGTCCGATGACCACGGACTCGCTCCGGGTCAGGCCGGCGCGCCCAAGCAGCTCGGTGATGTCTCGCAGGCGGACCCGTGAGCCGTTGAGATAGTACTCGTTCTCGCCTGAGCGGTACGCTCTGCGGGTAATGGTGACATCGGCATAGTCCAGGGGGAGCCAGCGGGTGCTGTTATCGAGCACGAGCGAGGCCTCGGCGAGGCCGAGCCTTGGCCGCTCGGCGCTGCCACTGAAGATCAGGTCCTCCGTCCGCTTCGCCCGCAGGGCACCATGGCTCTGCTCTCCGAGGGTCCAGCGGATGGCATCGGCGATGTTGCTCTTGCCGCTGCCGTTGGGCCCGACGATGGCCGTGACTCCGCCATTGAAGACGAACTCGGTACGGTTGGCAAAGCTCTTGTAACCCTGGATCTCCAGTCGCTTAAGGAACATTGTCACACGATCCGTTTCTTCGGCGAGCGACTGAGCCGTGACATCAGGGCCGGGTGCGCTGAGAGTCCTGTATCTGGGGGGAAGTGCTCTGCGTGGCCCCGGTCTCGGGGTTCTCCAGAGCGGCGCGAGCTGCCGCCTGCTCAGCCGCCTGCTTGCTGGATCCCTTCCCGGTGCCGACCACCAGGCCATCGACGAGCACCTCGACGAGAAACTCTTTGGCGTGATCCGGGCCCGTCTCGGCTACGGTACGATACACGGGAGTGCAGTGGAGCCGGGCCTGTACCCGCTCCTGGAGGAGGCTCTTGGGGTCACGCATGGCCGCTCGGTCCAGAGCATCGATGGCGTCGCCGAGGAGGCGATGCATGAGACGGCGGGCCTCGTCGAGCCCCCGGTCAAGATACGTGGCGCCGAGGACCGCCTCGAGCGCAGCACACAGGTTGGCTGGCCGGTACCGTCCTCCGCTGGCCTCCTCGCCCCGGCCGAGGAAGAGGTGACCGGGGAGGTCGATGCGCCGGGCGGCGCGGGCCAATGCGTCGGTGCGCACGAGAGCAGCGCGCATGGCCGTGAGCTCGCCCTCTCGGGCCGCTGGGAAGCGCAGATACAGCTCCTCGGCGGCCAGGAGGTCAAACACCGCATCGCCGAGGAACTCGAGACGCTCGTTGTCTGATGTCACCTCGCAGGGGTTCTCGTTGACGTACGAGCTGTGGGTCAGCGCCTCTCGCAGCAGCTCAGGCCTGCGGAAGCGAATCCCCAGTTTGCTCTGCATTGAGGCCAGCACGGCCTGAGGGTCACGCTCGGCCATATTCAAGGAACAGGGCGATGGCACCGAGGACCCCCGCGTCGTCGCCAAGAGCCGCCGGCTCGATGCGCACCTGCGCTGCCATGCAGGGGATTGCCCGCTCGCGCACGACGCTCCGAATGGTGTCGAACAAGAGGTCGCCCGCGTGAGCCACGCCGCCTCCTATCAGAATGAGTTCCGGCTCCAGAATGTGTATCAGGTTCACCAGTGCCACGCCGATGTAGAATGCGGCGTTCTGTAGTACGTCTGTGGCCAGGCTGTCCCCCCCGCGCGCTGCCTCCGCAACGATCTCTGCCGTTATGCGCCTCGGGTCGCCGCCAGCCAGAGACAGCATCACCGATGGCTCGCCCCGCCCGACGCGCTCCGCTGCCGCCCGCGCGATCGCCGGGCCCGAAGCCAGGGCCTCCAGACACCCGGTGTTCCCACATTTGCAGGGCGGGCCGTGCGGCTCTATGGCGGCGTGCCCGATCTCGCCAGCAAAGCCACGGCGGCCGAGGAGCAGCCTCCCGCCCGTGATGATCCCGCCGCCGATGCCGGTGCTGACAGTCATGTAGACCAGGTTGTCAACACCGCGCCCGGCCCCGAAACGCCTCTCGGCCAGGGCAGCAGCGTTGGCATCGTTGCCGACGACCACGGGGAGCCCAAGCTCGGCCTCGAGCCTCGCTCTGAGGGGGACATTAGCCCACCCAAGGTTGGGTGCGGCCAACACGACCCCATCCCGGTAATCGAGCGGACCAGGGGAGCCTGCGCCGACGCCAACGATGGGAAGGCCTCCGGCCTGTGCCATGACTGCGCGCGCCGCCGCGACGATACGCCCCATCACGGCCTCGGGGCCATTCTCAGGAGCGGTGCGTGTGCGGTAGCGTGCGAGGACCCTCCCATCCTCTGTTGCCAGGATGGCACGGACCTGAGTGCCCCCGAGGTCGATGCCTACGAGCGCCGTCACTGCTACTCCCGACTTTCTGCTCTGCCAGACTGCATGGCGCCAGAGACCCCGGCCCGGGATACAGGAGGATGGGCCGCGCGCTAGTATACCACAAGTGAGGAGGCGTCACAAGGTCAGGGCCTATCTCCGACCCCGTTGACATCGCCATGCCATTCCTCTACAATAGCCTCGCTTCCCCGTTCATGGAGGCCTGTGATGACCACGCCGCTACGCCAGCAGTACCTGCGCATCAAACGAGAGTATCCCGGCACCATACTCTTCTTTCGGCTGGGGGACTTTTACGAGACTTTTGACGACGACGCCAGGATCGTCTCAGAGGTCTGCGATATTGTGTTGACCTCGCGCCCGGTCGGGAAGGATCAGCGCGTGCCGCTTGCCGGCGTGCCGCACCATGCGGTCGAGGGGTACATTGGGCGGCTCATCTCTGCGGGCTACAAGGTGGCCATCGTCGAGCAGATGAGCGAGCCAGGTGCCGGGCATCTGGTGGAGCGGGAGGTTGTGCGCGTCGTCACACCGGGCACGGTGGTGGAGCCATCGCTGCTGGACGCGCGGCGGAACAACTATCTCGTGGCGCTCGCCCTCCAGCCTGAGCGCGGTGGGGTGGCGTACGTGGACATAACTACGGGAGAGTTTGCCACGACCGAGGTCCAGGGGGAGGGGAGTGCAGGAGCTATCTGGCAGGAGGTGGCGCGGCTGCAGCCGGCGGAGTTGCTCGTCGCGCCCGAGCTGGAGGCGCAGGCGAGGGCGTGGGCCGCGGAGCGCGTCGACGGCCTGGCCGATCGCATCAGCGTCGTTGACGGCTGGCGATGGGAGGAGGAGACGGCCCGGCAGGCGCTGCTGCAGCACTTTGGAGTGGCCTCTCTTGCTGCCTATGGTTGCGAGGACCTGCCCGCTGCCATCCAGAGCGCGGCCGCCATCGTGCAGTATCTCGAGCAGACTCAGCGCTCCGCTCTGGCGCAGCTAACCGGGCTGGTTACCTATTCCACGAGCAGCTTTATGACGCTCGATGCAGCGACCCGGCGGAACCTGGAGCTTACCGAGGGCCTGCGGAGCCGTAGTACTAAGGGGTCGCTGCTCGGAGTGTTGGACCTGACCGTCTCTCCCATGGGGGCACGACTGCTACGACGCTGGATCCAACAGCCCCTCCTGCGGGCGGACGAGATCACGGCGCGTCAGGAGGCCGTGGCCGCCCTGGTGGGGCAGCCGGCGTGTTGTGCGGCGATTCAGAAGGCTCTACGGCAGGCGGGGGACCTTGAGCGCCTGACGAATCGGGTGGTGCAGCGCGTCGCTACACCAAGGGACCTCCTCGCCCTGCGCACGGCCCTGATAACCGTCCCCGGCGTAGTGGCGGAGCTGGAGCGGGTCCTTGAGGCCTCGGGAGCTGAGGAGCGGGACCTGCGGGGGCTTCTCTCCCGGCTCGACCCCTGTGGGGAGGTCTCGGAACTCATTGGGGACGCGATCGCTGGCGATCCGCCCGCCTCGCTGCACGAGACCGGTGTCATCCGGCCCGGCTACTCCACTGAGCTGGATGCGGTCACTCGGGCCAGCCGCGATGCGAAGCAGTGGGTGGCCGACCTCGAGCGCACCGAGCGTGAGAGGACGGGGATCAAGTCTCTCAAGGTGGGGTACAACCGCGTCTTTGGCTACTATATCGAGGTGACCCGGGCCAACCTCAGCGCCGTTCCACCCAACTACATCCGCAAACAGACGCTGGTCAACGGCGAGCGCTTCATCACGCCCGAGCTGAAAGAGCAGGAGGCCCTCATCCTGCACGCCGAGGAGCGGGTGGCCGAGCTCGAAGCCCGGCTCTTCCGCGAGGTGCTGGACCGCATCGCAGCCGAGTCCAGGCGGCTGATGGGGACGGCGCAGGCCCTCGCCCACGTGGACGTGTACGTGGCGCTCGCGGAGGTTGCGAGGCGCTACGACTACTGCCGGCCCATCATTGACGACGGGCCAGTGATCGAGATTGTCGAGGGGCGGCACCCCGTGGTGGAGCGCACGCTGCCACGGCTGAGCTTTGTTCCCAACGACACGCGGCTCTCTCCGGAGGAGCAAATCCTCATCATCACGGGGCCGAACATGAGCGGCAAGTCCACGTATCTGCGACAGGTAGCGCTGATCGTGCTGCTCGCCCAGATCGGCTCCTTCGTGCCGGCGAAGCAGGCGCATATCGGCATTGTGGACCGTATCTTCACTCGCGTGGGGGCGCAGGACGAGATCACCGCCGGGCAGAGTACCTTCATGGTCGAAATGCTCGAGACGGCGCTCATCCTGTCCCAGAGCACCCGGCGCAGCTTGCTGATCCTCGATGAGGTCGGCCGTGGTACCAGCACCTACGACGGCCTGGCTATTGCACAGGCCGTGGTGGAGTACGTGCACAACAGTCCCCGGATACAGGCCAAGACTCTGTTTGCGACGCACTTTCATGAGCTGACCGAGCTGGAGAAGTACCTGCCTCACGTGCGCAACTATAACGTGGCCGTGGTCGAAGAGGGCGACAGGGTCACGTTCCTGCACAAGATCGTCCCGGGTGGTGCGGACCGCTCTTACGGCATACATGTGGCGCAGATCGCCGGCATCCCCCGCCCCGTGATCCGGCGTGCCCGAGAGCTGCTCGAAGAGCTCGAGCGCAGGGTGAAAGCAAGTTCTGAGCGGCGGCCGGTCGCGTCCGCGCGCAGCCGGCGAGTGCCTCCGGCGCAGCTTCCGCTCTTCTCGAGCGCTGAGGATCCTCTCGTCGAAGAGCTGAAGGCGCTTCGCATCGACGAGATGTCGCCGCTCGAGGCGCTGAGCAAGCTGTACGAGCTACAGAGACGCGCGCGCGAGCGGGGCAGCGCGTGAGCCCGTTGAGAGCCCCATCCCCTCCCCCTCTTGACCATAAGTAATGCCTGTGCTATCATCATGGCCACGGGTGATGCGTATGGCAGAGGTGATCACAGTGATCGGTGGCGGCCTCGCCGGCTGCGAGGCAAGCTGGCAGGCCGCGAGGCTGGGCTGCAGGGTGCACCTGTATGAGATGCGCCCAACGGCAATGACGCCGGCACACCGGACGGGCGACCTTGCGGAGCTGGTCTGCAGCAACTCACTGGGGTCGGACCTCGTTGACCGGCCGCTGGGGCTGCTGAAGGCCGAGCTGCGTCGACTCGGATCGCTCATCCTGGCCTGTGCCGACGCCACGTCTGTGCCAGCGGGGAGTGCGCTCGCGGTCGACCGCGAGCTGTTCGCGCGCGAGGTCACGCGGCGCATTGAAGAGCACCCCCTGATTGAGCTGAGGAGAGAAGAGGTGACCAGCCTGCCCGAGGATGGCCCCGTAGTCGTGGCGACGGGCCCATTGACCTCGGCGACCCTCTCGGAGGCGATCCGGCAGCTGACGGGGCAGGAGTACCTGCACTTCTACGATGCCATGGCGCCGATCGTCACGGGCGAGTCGGTGGATATGACGCGGGCCTTCCGTGGCGGGCGCTATGGTCGAGGCGACAGTGACTATATCAATTGCCCGATGACCCGCGAGGAGTATGAACGCTTTGTCGCAGAGCTGGTATCGGCCGAGACCGCTCCGCTGCGGGATTTTGAGGTGCAGGACGAGCGCTTCTTCGAGGCCTGCCTTCCGATTGAGGTTATGGCGAAGCGAAGCCCGGATGCTCTGGCCTTTGGTCCTCTGCGGCCGGTTGGGCTGGTAGATCCGCGCACAGGGATGCGCCCCTATGCGGTCGTTCAGTTGCGGCAGGACAATCTCGCGGCGACGCTGTACAACATTGTCGGCTTTCAGACCAACCTGCGCTGGAGCGAGCAGAAGCGCGTGTTCTCGCTGATACCCGGGCTTGAGCACGCCGAGTTTGTGCGCTTTGGCCAGATGCACTGCAACACCTTTCTGGCCTCTCCGGCGCTCTTGGAGCCGACGTTCCAGTGCCGTCTGAGGCGAGACCTGTTCTTTGCCGGGCAGATCACGGGCACCGAAGGGTACGTTGGCTCGACAATGAGCGGCCTGGTTGCGGGGATGAACGCCGCGCGCCTGTTGCGAGGCGAGCCACTCATCGCTCTGCCGCGCACGACCATGGCGGGTGCTCTGTGTCACTATGTATCGCGTGGCGACGCAGCGACGTTCCAGCCGATGAAGGCGAACTTTGGCCTGCTTCCGGAGCTGTCGAGGCGGGTGCGGAGCAAGAGGCTCCGCCAGCAGGAGATGGCGCGGCGGGCCCTGGAGGATCTGG
>JAIMBM010000153.1 GCA_023511475.1 Anaerolineae bacterium | reverse complement strand
CGCTTTGCCCACAGGGCAAAGCGGGGAATGCCCTTGGGTGGGGGTAGCTCCCTCGGAAGAAGATAGCCCAGCCTTGCCAGAGTCGCGGTGTATGGGGCGGAGGCCTCCCGGCGAGCATTGCGCGAAGCTGAGTGGTTCAGATGAGCCAGGCCCCACAGTGCCAGAAGAATACCAACACGCCCCCAGCAAGAGGCATGCCAGAAGGCGAAGGTCGCGACCGTCAGGGGGCGACGCATAGTAGGGCTATCAGCGGCGGCCTCGGCGCGCGCACGATTCCAGCCCGTGCCTTTCTGACCGCTGAGCCGTCTCCGGTATTGCGGGCGTGAGGCATCCCGCTGGTATTCGGGAGGCCGGTGGAGGTCCCGTCTCATGAGCGAGGTCTACCGTCTGCAGCTCGTCGAGCGCCCGAACGGGATGATCGAATCCCGGGCGATCGGCTTTGCACACGCCACGGTGGCCCTGCCCTTCGGGTTGGAGGAGCTGGCGGGGCTCCTTGCCGACGGCGCCTTTGTGCGGGTAGGCCGTGCCCTCTACGACGTCCTCTTCCCCGAGGGCGAGGTGCGGGACTCCCTCGCCGAGGCCCTGATCGCAACCCGACAGGAGCGCCGGCCCCTCACCGTGCAACTCCATCTCGACCCCGACTCCCCGGTGCTCCCACGCTACCCCTGGGAGCTGATACATGACGGCAAGTCCTTCCTCGTGGCCGACGGAGCGGTGACGCTCGCCCGCTACCTCGACTATGCGCAGGCCCTCGTTCCTGCCTCGATAGACTCGCCACTGCGCGTGCTCGTGGTGGCCCCGAGGCCGGTAGACGCGCCAGGCATCCAGTCGGCTGGCAGCACGGCCCTCTCGGCCCTCGAGACGCTCCGACAGCAAGGGCTTGTGCACCTGGCCCGGCTCAGCCCCCCGACCTACGGTGCCCTGCAGCAGCTGCTCAGCCGCGAGCCTTACCACATCCTGCACTTCGAAGGGCTCAGCGCCTTCAGCCCCGCTGAGGCAGGAGACCCGCAGGCTACCCTCCTCTTCGAGGATGAGCACGGAGGCTCCTCACCCGTCGGCGGGACCACGCTGCACAGCGCGCTCTTCCTCTCGCAGGTACGCCTCGCGGTGCTGACTCCCCCGCCCATGGAAGAGCCCTCAAGCGCACCGGCTGCACCGCTCGCCCTCGCCGCCGCGGCGCCGGCGCTGATCCGAGCCGGGGTCCCGGCCGTCGTGGCCATGCAGCATCCCCTCTCCGGCGAGCAGAACGAGCGATTCGCGGCCCAGCTCTACCACAGCCTGGCCGGGCTGGCCCCGCTCTCGACGGCACTGGCGCATGCGCGCGGGCAGCTCCTGCCCGCTGAGGAGGCCCGCTTCGCCCCCGTCCTTTACCTGCAGGATAAGGATGGGGCGGGCAAGCTCTTCACCGGCTCGCCGGCGAAGGCGGCTGCGCGGCCTGTCGCTTGCGTGCCCTGCGCTCCCGGGCCCATTTCCGGCGGGTACCGGCCCGAGCCGGTGTTTGTCGATCGGTCGCAGGCAGTGATCGAGGCCATGCGGGCGCTCCTGGGCACCTCCCGGCATGTGTGCCTGTGGGGCTTTGGCGGCGTCGGTAAGACGGCCGTCGCCCGCGAGGTCGTCCGCCGGGGCGCCTGGCGCTTTCCGGGCGGAATCATCTGGCTCAGCCTCCAGGGCGGGCGCTCCCTCGCGGCCATCCTCGGCGAGATCGCCGAGGCCTCCGGCGGCGGCCGGCTGGCTGCCTGGCTGGAGGACGCGGCCCGGCAGGTCGCCGCGCTCCTCGCGGAGCGGAGCACGGCTTCAGGAGGAGAGCTGCTGCTCGTGCTGGACAACTATGAGGATGTGGCCGGCGACCCGGACCTGAAGGCCTTCCTCGCCGACCTCCCGGAGGGTACGCGAGTCCTCGCGACCTCGCGCATCGAGCCCTCCCCCGACCTCTGGCACGGTCTCGAGCTCCGCACCATGCAGGCCGCGGATATCGAGCGCATCCTGCGCCAGAAGGCCCGCATGGCGCACCTTCCGGTGAGCCCTGCCGACGAGCCGCTGTTGGCTGAGATCAGCACCCTCCTCGAGGGGTACCCGCTCGGGGTAGACCTGGCCATCTCGCTGGCGCGCACCTGCTCGTGGAGGCACATCCGCGACGAGCTTCGCACCCAGCCGCCCCCGCCCCTCCAGGCCATCCTTCGGACCACGGTCAACGAGGCCCTCGGCGAGGAGGAGAGGCGGCTCGCAGCCCGCCTGAGCGTCTTCCGCGGCGCGTTCGACGCCGCGGCGATCACCCGCCTCGCCGGCACGGCGAAGTGGCTGCCACAGGTACAGCGCCTCCACGAGCTGGCGCTCCTCGCTTTCGACGGTGCGTCCTACTGCTTCGACGCGCCGGTCCGCGAGTTCCTGTACGGGCTCCTTGCGCCGGAGGAGGCGCAGGAGTGCCACGAGCAGGCGTTCCGACACCTCTCCGCGCGCCGCGACCTCGACAGCCAGGTCGAGGCCTACCAGCATGCCATCGCAGCCGGCCACCATGCCGCTGCCCGCAAGCTCCTGCGGGACCGCCTGAGCGCCGCGCTCCTCAACGCCGGGCGCTACCGCCAGCTTCTTGGCCTGCTGGACACCGCAATCGACATCCCGGAGGCATTCGATGAGCGCTTCTTGCTCTCGCGGGCGGCCGTGCAGCGCATCCTGGGCCAGTTGCCGGAGGCGCTGGAGAGCCTGGAGCGGCTGTCGGAGGTGCCAGACCTCAGCACGCCGAGCCGTGCCCTCGCCCTCCACGAGCGAGGGCGCATCTACTACGAGCTCGGGGACGAGGAGCAGGGGGATCACCGGCAGGCCCTCAGCCTCTACGCGCAGGCCCTGGCCATCTACGACGACCTGACTGCAACCGACCAGACCGCCACCGACCGGCGCTGGCTCGATGCAGAGCTCGCCACGCTCTTCCAGGATATCGCCGTCGTGTACCAGCACGGGCTTGCCGGCGCTCAGGACCTGGCGTTCGCCCGCCAGCTCTACTCCGCCAGCGCCAGCCTGTGGCAGAGGCTGCGCGACCCGGTGAGCCGGGCCATCAGCGAGAAGCAGCGCGCTGAGATCCTGCGTACCGGCTCAGACGCCGACCGGGAGGAGGCCAAGCGCATCTACCGGCAGGCCATGCAGACTTTTCGCCGGAAGGGGCTCGACCGCTTCTACGGCGAGACTTTGCTCGAGCTCGGCAAGCTCTATCAGAATGAGCACGCCTACAAAAGCGCTCTGCGCCGCTTCCAGGAGTACGGCGAGATCCAGCGTCGCCTTGGCCTCGAGCGCGAAGAGGCAATGGCGTGGAAGCAGCAGGGAGAGATACACCAGGAAGCAGGGTTCCGCGGGCGCAGCGTGAAGCAGGCCGTCGAGCTCTACACGCGCGCCCTCGATCGGCTGCTCGGGTATGCGGACCGCTGGAGCCGGCGCACGGTGGTTGCGACCCTCCTTCGCCGTGGCGAGGCCCGCCTCGAGCTCGGACAACCCAGGCTGGCAGCTCAGGACTTTCGGGAGGCCCTCAGTCGCGCCGTGGCCATGGGCACCCGGCGGGGCGAGTTCGACCCCAGCCGCCTGTCCGAGGTGGACCGCCAGCGCCTCGTGTGGGCCTGCTGTGCCTATGGCCACGTCAATGCCCTCAGCGGCGACGGCGAGCCATGCGAGGACCTGCTCGCAGCCGCGGCCGCCACCCTGCGCAGCCTGGGCCACCAGGAGAGCTCCGAGCTGGACTGCCGCCGGGTACTCTCCCTGCCCGGCTGGAGCAAGCACCACCAGACTCGCCGTACCTGAGGCGGCAGCAACCCGCCTCGCCATAGTGGTCAAGGAGAGAGCCCGTGCTTCTCGACGTTCACCTGCACCTCGATGCCTGCCCCCAGCCGGCAGAGCTCCTGAAGGCCGACGATGCCACGCGCATACAGAGCGTAGCCGTCACCAACTCGCTCATTTCCTATGTACGGACGCGGCTCCTGTGCCAGCCTTTCCCGAGGGTGCCAGTCGCCCTGGGGCTCCACCCCCGCCGCGCCGGAAGGCACAGTGACCAGTGGGCGGAGTGGAAGCAGATGCAGGAGGGGATCCCCATCTTGGGCGAGGTCGGGCTCGACTTTGGCCAGGGGGGCGAGGAGCAGTGGGCCGCCCAGAAGCAGAGGCTTATCGAGATCTGCCGGCTGTGCGTGGGGGGAAGCCGCCTGCTGCTCCTGCACGCCGATCACGCCGAGGCCGAAGCCTGGGAGGTCCTCGCGGCCTACCCGGTCAGGTGGGTAGTGTGGCTTGGCTACCGCGCTGAGGCGCCCAGGCTCCCGCTCTACCGGGCCATCGAGGCCGGGCACCTCATCGCCGCAGGCCCCGAAGTGGTGCAGGACGGCTCGCTGCAGGCAAGGCTGCGCGCCATCCCGCGGGCGCAGGTCCTCACGGGGACGAACGCTCCCTTCAGCCGGCCCCCTTCCGGGGGCCGCGCTGCAGCCCTCCGGGAGATACTCGCCGGGCTTGCGCAGGTCTGGCGCTGTACCCTGGAGGAGGCGGAGGCACAGGTCGAGACGAACTGGTCGCGGATCGCGGCCGATCTTGGGATAGAGGTGGCGGACGCCATTGCAGTCCTGGGGTGAGACTTTTGAGCATCTGGTCTCGATCGTTGAGAGCGGAGAGCGCCCCGTCCTCGAGACGCGGGTCGTCTCATCATCCTATGGCAGCCCCCGGCAGAGGTCCATCCTGCCCTACACTGCCGGGCAGATCGAGGCGCTGCTGCGCGTGATCGAGCGCCCGGCCCTCCCAGCGGCGGACATGGCCTCCCATATGCCCGCGCTGCAGAGCCTCGGCTGGGCGCAGGATGGCCGCCTGATCCTCCCCTGGCCAGAGCTCCTGCAGCGGATCGGCCGCGAGCTCTACGAGAGCCTCTTCCCGCGTGGGCCAGTGCGTACGGCGCTGAACGTGGCCCTCAGCCAGGCGAGGCGCCGACGTGCGGCGCTCGCCTTCCAGCTGCACCTTGACCGCGAGGCCGGGCTCCTTGCCCGGCTTCCCTGGGAGCTGCTCCACGACGACCACGGCTATCTGGTGCAGAGCGGTCGGCTCGCACTGGCCCGCTACATCGCCTTCAAAGCACCGCTGACGCCAGTCGCCGTGCAGGGCCCTCTGCGCGTCCTCGTCATCGTCTCGCGGCCGGCGGGCCTGCCGGTGCTCGATGGCGAGGCCGAGCCTGCGGCGCTCCGGAGCGGCCTCGCACCTCTCGTCCAGAGCGGTACCCTCGAAGTGGACCTGCTCGAGCCCCCGACGTGGCGGTCCTTCGTGGACGCCCTCTGCAGCCGGCCGTACCACATCGTCCACTTTGATGGGCACGGCGACTTTGGCCGGCTGTGCCCGGCATGTCGGCACCTCGCCGCGCCCTCCTCGCTGCAGTGCCTTGCCGGGGCGAGCCCTGGGCGTGCGCCGTGCGGGGCGAACCTCGGGCAGACGGTGCCACAGGGGTATCTGGCCTTCGAGCGGCCCGGGGGCGGCGTGGACTGGCGCAGCGCTTCCAACCTGGCCGCAGCGCTCTTCCGCAATCCGCAGGTGAGGCTGGCGGTGCTGAGTGCCTGCCGGTCCGCCGCGGTCTCGAGCGCTTTGGTGTTCAGTGGCGCCGGCCCGGCCCTCATCGGGGCCGGCGTCCCGGCGGTTGTGGCCATGCAGTGCGAGGTGCCGCTCTATGCCACGGTCGCCTTTGCCGGGGCCTTCTACGCTGCGGTAGCGGAGCGGCTGCCGCTGATCGAGGCCATGGCGCGGGCCCGGGCCCACCTGGACGACGAGACCTGGTACCGCCCCTCGCTGTACCTCCGGGGTCGCAACGACCCGAGGGGCGTCCTCTTCGATTGAGGTGTCATCGCACCTCTGGTTTGACGCTCGGCCAGCGCCCGCCTAGAATGGCTGCATTCCTCCATCAGCCGATAACGCTCCACCCCACAACACCAGCAGGGAGGCCGCAGGCATGAGGATCCTTGTTACCGGCGGTGCCGGCTTTATTGGCTCCCACGTGGTCGACGCATACCTCGCCGCAGGGCACGAGGTGGCCGTCGTCGATAACCTCAGCCTCGTAGGCGGGGGCAGGAGGGAGAACGTCCCGCCGCAGGCTCGCCTCTACGAGGTCGACATCCGCAGCGACACGCTCAACGAGGTGTTCGCCGAGTTCCGGCCCGAAGTCGTGAACCATCACGCGGCACAGGCCTCGGTCAAGATATCCATGGACGACCCACTGTACGACGCCGACGTCAACGTCATGGGGCTCCTCAAGGTGCTGCGTGCCTGCTCCGAGTACCAGGCCCGGCACTTTATTTACATCTCATCGGCGGCAACCTACGGCACGCCTGCCGAGCTGCCCCTCAAGGAGACCTCCCCACAGAACCCCGAATCGGCCTATGGCATCACCAAGCTGGCCGGCGAGTTCTACACCCGGATGTGGCACGACTCCTTCGGGCTCGACTATACTATCTTTCGCTACGCCAACGTCTACGGGCCGCGACAGGACCCCATGGGCGAGGCAGGCGTGATCGCCATCTTCTCCCACCGGATGCTGAGCGGCGAGCCGGTCCGCATCGACTGGGACGGCGAGCAGAGCAAGGACTATGTGTACGTCGGCGACATCGCCCGGGCCAACGTCCTCGCGCTCGAGCGCGGTCGGAACGAGACCTTTTGCCTCGGCACCGGCGTGCCAACCTCGGTGAACCAGCTCTACGAGCGCCTGTCGGAGATTGTAGGCAGCCGACCACCCATCGTCCGCGCGCCCAAGCGCCCCGGCGACGTGCGCCTGCACTACTTTGAGATCACCAAGGCCCGGGAGCTCCTCGGCTGGGAGCCCGAGACCGACCTCTCCACGGGGCTCCAGAAGACCGTCGCCTACTTCCGGCAGGTTCTCGAGCAGGCCTCGCGCGCCTGAGAGAGGGCTGCTCCTCCAGGCGCCTCGCAGACGCCAGCCTGCGGGGGCTCGAGTGTCGCTCTGCGCCGGCCCCGTGGGGCCGGCCGTTCAGAGACCCCGGTGGTCTCCGGGCACGGGACCGGGCTACACGCTCCGCGCCGGCTCGGCATGGA
>JAIMBM010000152.1 GCA_023511475.1 Anaerolineae bacterium | reverse complement strand
CTGCTGCGCCACAGTGCCCTGGCGGGCGCGGGCGTCCTGATGGCGGCCTGCGCGCCCAGCCAGCCTTCGGCCAAGCCTGCTACGGCACCCGTCGCGACCAAGGCCCAGGAGCCGGTGGCAACGCCCGTTGCGCCGGCCGCAGGAGGCGTCACCCTTCAGTTCTGGGCAGCCTGGGGGCAGATGCTCCGCGTGTGGGAGGACATCCAGAAGCTCGACATCTACAAGGAGCTCATTGGAAATAACACGGTCGAGCTCAAGACCGGCTTCAGCGCTGAGGTGCTGCTGACCGCTGTTTCCGGCGGCACGCCACCCGACGCGGTCGCCCATCCCGCGGGGCAGTACCTGGACTACTATGCGCGCGGCGTGCTGCTGCCAGTCGACGAGCTCGTGGCAGCGAGCACCATCATCAAGAAGGAGAACTATCTCGAAGGCTCCTGGAGCAACGGGTTCTGGAAGGGCGTGCAGTACGGCGTGCCGGCCCTCGAGGGCTTTCTGAGGTACGGCCTGAACTACAACGCCAGGCTGGTCGAGGAGGCTGGCCTCGATCCCGACAAGCCGCCACGCACCTGGAGCGAAGTTCTCGAGTGGCACAAGGCCCTGACCAAGTTCGACAACGCCGGCAACCTGGTTCGCATCGGCCTCGACCCCTACGACGCCATGGGTGGCTCTCTCCAGTTCGACAACGGCTTCTTCGCCGCCCTCTCCTGGGGGTGGGACTGGTTCGACGAGGAGAAGGGCACCTTCGACCTGGCCAACGACAAGATGGCCGAGTCCCTCGAGGTCATGGGCGAGTTCTACAAGATCGCCGGGCCCGACAACATGGCTGGGATGCGCCAGGTCGAGGGCCAGGGCACCTGGGGCGGCTCCTTCAACACCGAAGTCCAGGCCATGATCATCGAGGGCTACTGGCATCCGGGTGAGACGACCTTTGAGAAACCCGAGGTTGCCGAGCACAACCGCGCCAGCTGGGCGCCCGTGCCCGACAGCCGCAAGGACGCCAAGGTCCAGGGCTACGGCGGGCACTACATCCTCCTGTTCAAGGAAGCGCCGCATGCCAGGGAGGCCTTCAAGATCGCCGAGGTCGTCAACACCAAGGAGGCCTGCGACCTGATCTTCAAGGTGGTCGGCTGGTTGCCATCCCTCAAGCCCTACCTGGAGACGGTCGATCCGAAGACCTACAACGGCCTCGAGTTCTACATGCAGTCGGTCAAGGAGGCCACCGACTGGCATACGCCCGCCCGCTGCCCCATCACAGGCTTTGTCCAGACGCAGTACATCGAGCTGCGCGAGGCGGTCTACCGCGGCCAGATGACCGGCAAGCAGGCGGCGGAGGAGATGCAGCGGCGCTGTGAGGCGGAGTACAAGGCGGCAGGGTTTGCATGATCCCGGCCTAGCCGTCGGCATGGATGGTAGGAGTGAGAGTTGGGCAGGGGTCCCTCCTGCCCAACTCTCGTCGGCTCTCCGCTCAGGCGAGCGTCCGATGAGGGGGCTGCATGGCGACAACAGCTGTCAGACCACGCCGGATGACAGGATACCAGTGGCGCAGCCTGGTGCGCGGGCTGCTCTTTGTGTCCCCGTGGGTGATCGGCTTTGCTGCCTTCACCATCTATCCGCTGGTATCGTCCCTATACTACAGCTTTACCCGCTTCGACCTGCTGAATCCTCCGGTCTACCTGGGGCTCAGCAACTATGTGGAGATCTTTACCCAGGATCCCCTCTTCCGGCGGGTGATGGGCAACACGATCTACTACGTCGGCCTGAGTGCTCCCCTGGGAGTGGTAGCGGCCTTTCTCATGGCGACGCTGCTGAACACCAGGATTGTGGGGCGCTCGGTGTTCCGCGCCATCTTTTTCTTCCCGGCCATCGTGCCGGCCGTCGTGACGGCAATGGTCTGGGCCTTCCTGCTGAACGTGCAGTACGGCGCCATCAACGCCACCCTGCGGGGCTTGGGGCTCCCGACCATCCCGTTCCTCGCCAAGCCGAGCCTGGCCAAGCCGTCCTTGATCCTGATTCATATGTGGGCGCAGGGCAGCGCCATCGTCATCTTCCTGGCCAGCCTGCAGGACGTGCCGCGCACCCTCTACGAGGCCGCAACCGTTGATGGGGCCAACGCCTGGCACAAGTTTTGGCACATCACGATCCCCATGTGCACACCGGTCATCCTGTTCAACCTGATCATGGGGTTCATCGGCGGCTTTCAGAACTTTACCCTGCCCTGGCTGCTCACCGGGGGAGGCCCTAACCAGGCGACCGAGTTCTACAGCCTGCATCTCTACCGGAACGCGTTCAACTATATGCGTATGGGCAAAGCCTCGGCCCTCGCCTGGATTCTGTTCGTGATCATCGTCACCCTGACCGTGCTGCTCTTCACAAGCTCCGCGCGCTGGGTGTACTATGCCGGTGCGGAGGAGTGAGGGCCACAGCGCCAAGAGGTATCCTTAGGGAAGGACGGGCCTGTATGACCGCTTCCGTTGCCAGCGCCAGGAAACAGCCAGCGAGAGGACGCAGCTTTACCGCGCTCGTCAGCGCCATTATCAGGCATATCATACTGGTCGTCCTCGCGGCCAGCTTTATGCTGCCGTTCTACTGGATGGTCTCGTCCGCCCTGAAGGACGACTCGCAGGTCTACACTGTGCCACCGGTGTGGGTCCCCAACCCTGCGCACTGGAACAACTTTGCGGACGCGTGGCTGCAGTATGATTTCAACACGTACATGGTCAACACGGTGACCCGCTACGCGGTGCCTGTCACGCTCGGCGTCACCCTCTCCTCGGCCATCGTGGCCTACGGGTTCGCACGCCTGCGGTGGCCGGGCCGCGACGTCCTCTTCTTTATCTGTCTGACGACCATGATGGTTCCTTTCCAGGTCACGATGGTGCCGCTGTTCATCACCTTCCGGCGCCTCGGCTGGCTCAACACCTACCTGCCCCTGGTCGTCCCCGGCTACTTTGGCGCGCCCTACTTTATCTTCATGCTGCGGCAGTTCTTCCTGACCATACCGGAGGAACTGTCGGACGCGGCGCGCATTGACGGTGCTGGTGAGCTTGGCATCCTGTTCCGCATCATCCTGCCGCTGGCGCGCCCGGCCCTCACCGTCGTGGCCCTGTTTCAGTTCATGGGCGCCTGGAACGACTACCTGGGTCCGCTGATCTACATCAACAAGGACAGGCTCTATCCTCTTGCCCTCGGCATCCAGCGCCTGCGGACCATGCTGGCGGGGGTCGGCATCGCCCCGATGGCCTACTCGTACCTCATGGCGGTGAGCACCGTCGCGACCGTGCCCATACTCATCGGGTTCTTCTTTACCCAGCGCACGTTTATCGAGGGAATCTCCCTCACCGGCCTTAAGGGATAGCCCGCCGTGCCCTCCGCGGCCGGGGGTGCGGGCCATCCCGGTCACTCCGGGTACTCAGCCACACCCTCCGCCCTCCAGGGTGGACATGCCGCTAGAACTCGAGTCGGCCGTGTTCCATCACGGGTATCCCGTCCAGGTCCCTGAGATGACCCCCAGCTATGCTGCGCCCGGGATGCCCCTGTCTTGCCCCCTCTCCGAGGCGGACGCGGCGGCGTCCGCCTCGGAGAGGGGGCAATACATCACAGGGTATTTTGGGCTGCGCTGGCGCGGTCCAGAACACCCACCGGGAACGGCCTCGCCCCCCACAAATTGCCCAGATCGCCCACCTGACGCATAATACCCCTAACCGCCGGCCTCCGCATTCAGGGAGCGACAACCATGAAGTTCACCGACGGCTACTGGCAGATGCGCCCGGGAGTGACGCCGCACTACCCGGCGCAGGTGTACGAGGTGCAGGTCGGGCCGGACGCCTTGACGGTCTACGCGCCCACACGCCGGCTCAGCGGCCGGGGCGATACCCTGAACCTCCCCCTGCTGACGGTGCGCCTCTCCTCCCCCATGCCCAACGTCGTCCGCGTGCAGCTCTGGCACCACAAGGGGAGCCGCCCTCCCAGGCCGCAGTTCGAGCTCAAGCCTCAGCCCGCGCCGCTGATCGAGATTCATGACGACGAGCAGGCGGCCACACTGACCTCCGGCCGGCTGACGGCGCGCGTGCTGAAGGCAGGCGACTGGCGCCTCGAGTTCCGCGATGGCGACCGTATCCTCACCTCGAGCGGCTGGCGGGCCATGGCCATGCTCGATACGCCCGAGGGTCGGTTCATGCGCGAGCAACTCGCCCTCGCCGTCGGCGAGTGCGTCTACGGCCTCGGCGAGCGCTTTACCCCCTTTGTGAAGAACGGACAGACCATCGACCTGTGGAACGAGGATGGCGGCACTTCCAGCGAGCAGGCCTACAAGAACATCCCCTTCTACCTGACCAACCGCGGCTACGGCGTGTTCGTGAATCACCTGGAGCGAGCCTTTCGCACAGTCAACCGTGTCCGCAGGCAGGTCCGCATCCGGACGGAGGGCGCCGCGCGGCCATGGCAGGTCCTCCTGAGGAGCATCGCGGCCGTCCGCTCGGTCACCGGCGGGAGCGCGGAGCCTGACCCCCTCGGCACCCACCTCACGCCCGCGCGTGGCGCGACTGAGATCATCGTCGAGTGCTGAACATGAAGCGGGCCCTCAGATGCCTTCACCTCGCCTAGCCGTCCGCCTCGGAACCCTGCTGGACGGCGCATGGAAAGCGTATGAAAGGCAGCGACACCATGGACAAGGTCGGCATCGGCATCGTTGGCGCCGGCTCCATCGGAATCCGCGGAGCCCTCAACCATCTCGTCCTCCCTGATGTGCAGCCCAAGGCGTATGCGGCCGCCGTCTGCGACCCCGTGCCAGGGCGTGCTGAGGCGGCAGCCGAACGCTACGGCGTCCTTCGCTGGTACGAGCGCTATGAGGACCTCCTGGCGGACCCCGCCGTCGACGCCGTGACCCTCTGCTCGCCCATTGGCCTGCACTATGAGCAGGGCATCAAGGCCATCGAAGCGGGCAAGCACGTCCACTTTAACAAGAGCATGTGCCTGACGGTGGCCGAGGCCGATCACCTCATCGACCTCGCCGTCCGCAAGGGGGTACACCTGGTCGCTTCCCCGGGGGTCATGCTGCACCCTCACGCCCAGAGGATGCGCCGCCTGGTACTCGAGGGCCGGCTGGGCAGGCTGGTGTGGGCCGCGGCCGGGGCAACCATCTCCACCTACCACCTGCAGGAGCCGGTGCGGCACGGCGACGACGTCCTCAGCAACATCGACCCCTCCTGGTACTTCCGCAGGCCCGACGGCGGGCCACTGTGGGACGTGACCGTCTACTCCATGCACTATCTGACGGGCATCGTAGGCCCGGCAAAGCGCGTTGCGGCCTTCTCCGGGCTCGTCGTGCCCGAGCGCGAGTTCCGAGGCCGCAAGATCGCCTGCGAAATGGACGACAACACCCTCATGCTCCTCGACTTTGGGGGCTCGTTCTTCGCCCTAGGCTATGGGACGCCCGCCGGATCCGTCACCCGCGGCTTTGAGCCGAGCATCTTTGGCACCGCGGGGTCGCTCGTCGGGTGCTGCTTCAATGGCGAGGACCTCCGCCTGCCAGGCGACCATGCGCCGCACGTCACGGCGGAGCACGCCGCACTGGGCGAGTCCCACGTCTTCGAGGACCTGATGCAGCTCGTGGACTGGGTGCGGGAGGGGACGCCGTCCATCGCCTCGGCCGAGCACGCGCGGCACGTTGTAGACATCTTTGAATCTGCCTACCGCTCCGCGGCTAGCGGCCGCACCGAGGAGCTACGGACCAGCTTCGAGCCGCTGGAGCTCGCCGACCTCCGGTATTGATTGGACGGTGTCTCGACCCATGCAGTGGAGAGCACGAACCCAACCCCGAGGGTCGGGGATGGGACGACGCCCGTCCCAAGAGTGGCAGGGGCCACGTCTGGCCCCGAGAAAGGAGAACCCATGAAACCCGCCGTCATTTCATACTCGTTCCACCAGCTCCAGGCCGAGGGCCTCGTCGACCTCTTCGGCTACCTGGAGACCTGCAGGTACCGCTTCCGGCTGGACACGGCCGACATCTGGAACGGCACGCTCGCCAGCATGGAAGAGGACTACCTGCGCAAGGTCAAGAGCGCCCTGGACGAGCGCGAGCTCACGGTAGTCAACCTCGCCGTCGATGGCGCGCACCTCTGGGAGGACGACCCCTCGGCCCGGGAGCGGAACTGGCAGAACGCCCTGGCCCATATGCGCGCAGCCGAGATCCTCGGCGCCAGGACGGTGCGCATCGACGCCGGCGGCGGCCGTCAGGACCTGGAATGGACCGCCGAGCAGCTCGACTATATCGTCCAGAGATACAGAGAGCTGGCGCGGCGGGCGGCCGACAGCGGGTACCGGGTAGGTCCCGAGAACCACTGGGGCGCGGAGGTCAACCCGTCCGCTCTCAAGGGGCTGTGCCTGGCCGTCGATAGCCCCGCCTTTGGCGTGCTCCTGCACATGAACCGTTGGCGGGGCCCCGAAGCCGACCGGGGCGACGAGATCATCGCCCCCTGGGTCATGCACACACACCTGACCCGCGCCATTGCCGACGGGGCACTCTACGACAAGATGACCGCCCTGCGCAATAGCGGATATGAGGGCTGCTGGAGCGTGGAGCACCCCTCCAATCGCTACAGCGAGATCGAGCTGCGGCTCGCCAAGGTGAGGGACGTCCTCGCGCGCTGGCGCACCGGCTGACCCTCGATCGCGGGTGTAGTTCGCTCTTGGGGCAGGGTTGTCTGTACTCCTGATGCAAAGACCCCCCGATGTCCCAAGTCGGCCTGCGGGCCGACTTGGCCCTTTTTCCTCTGGGCCGGACTTTGGCCTTTTCGGGGCGTACCCCTCGATGTCGCGCAGAGGCCGTTTGGACGGCGCTCAACGGGCCTGCATGCGAGAACCTCCACTTGCTCCCCCTCCCCGACCCGGACGCCGCGGCGTCCGGCTCCTATGCATTGCCCACAAGTGGCCTGAGGAGAGCGTAGGCGCCCATGGCCTGCGTAGCCTCTCGCAGAGGGAGCCGCCCCCTCCCCTGACCCCCATAGGCGCTAACTTAAGGGACGCCAGCGTGCTCTCCTCCAAGAG
>JAIMBM010000151.1 GCA_023511475.1 Anaerolineae bacterium | reverse complement strand
CAGGGGTGGGGGCACTCTTGGAGGAGAGCACGCTGGCGTCCCTTAAGTTAGCGCCAATGGGGGTCAGGGGAGGGGGCGGCTCGCTCCGCGAGAGGCTACGCAGGCCATGGGCGCCTACGCTCCCCCCAGAGCCACTTGTGGGTAATGGATAGCGCGGCGCGGGAGCGGGGGGATGGGATACCCTCGGGCACGGGCCGAGGGATGGCGATCAAGGCAGCCTGTCCGCCCCTGAACCCGGAGAGGCGGCGGGCCTGGGGGCGCTGATAGTGCCGTTGAGCGTGAACTGCCCCAATCCTGAACCGCACTCATTCATCGCCGGGGAAGCCCGCCAGATGGGAGCCCTTCGACCGACGCAAGGCGTGACCAGATACCGCTGCATGCGCCCGACTGCCCGAGGCGCCTCAGAGCATGCCCTCTCCCCCACATAGGGCCCATCACTTGCCAAGACGCCAGTTTTCACTATAAGACCATCTTGGCGGCCTTGCCCCACGCCGTCCCAGACATCCGCAGAGATCCCTGCCCCAAGAGGAGGACCGACACATGGATACCCTGCAAGCCATCATGGAGCGCCGGAGCGTCCGCCGCTACAAAGGTGAGCCGGTGAAACCGGAGCATCTCCAGCAGATTCTCGAGGCTGCCCGGCAGGCTCCGTCCGCCGGCAACCGCCAGCCGAGGCACTTTGTCGTCGTGCGAGACCCCGAGCAGAAGAGACGCCTCGCCCAGGCCTGCAACGGACAGCTCTGGCTGGCCGATGCGGATTGCGTTGTGGTGGCCGTCGGACTTGCACAGGTCAACGCCCGATGGTGCCGCGTCGATGCCACCATCGCCCTCGAGAATCTCATCCTTGCCGCTTCGAGCTTCGGCTATGGCACGTGCTGGATCGGTGCCTTCGATCCAGAGAGGGTCCGCGAGGTTTGCGCCATACCGGGCGAGGCCGAGATCGTAGCCTGCACGCCCATCGGGGTTCCCGACGAGTCGCCCGCGCCGCGCCCTCGAAAGGGATGGGGCGACCTCTTCTCAGAGGACAGGTTCGGGCAGCCGCTCAGGCTCTCCGGCAGTAGCTGACCGACGCCGGACACTCAGGAGCCCACATCCCTCTGCACCAGCGGCAGGTAGACCTTCACGTACCCGTTGGCGCGCCCGGGAGTCGGTGGCAGCTCCATCGTCCAGACGCACGCGTCGGTGAGGCTGTAGGAGCCACCGTTCGGACCGACGCTGTACGTAAAGAGGTCGGCCAGCGAGCCGTCCGGGGTGAGCAGCCGCACCGTGTCGCCGGTCCTGTGCAGATCGATGCCCGTCACACTGGCGAAAAAGACGGCATAGGCGCCAGGCGGGAGGATCGTGCCGGGGGGGATAACGTACGGCCGGGACGAGGCGGGGGCATCGCTGTCATCGAGCCTCCAGCCTCCGATGTCCCAGGGGATGTTGCCGGCGTTGTGCAACTCGATCCAATCGTCTCCGGAGTCGAGGCTCCCATCGCCGTTCCAGTCGCGGCGCGGGTCCGGCAGGAACTCGTTCAGCCGGCCTCTCTGGCAGAGCGTGTCTGACCGGACGGACACCGCCTCCCGGAGGCCACGACCCGTCCCCTCAGCGAGCAGGATCAGCACGATGACGGCCAGGATTGCCCGCCGGCCTGCCAATGGGCCTGCCTCCTCGCGCGTGCGAGCACGCGGTGACCCGTCCTACGGCTCGCGCAGCCCCAACATGCGGCGCAGGGTAAAGCCGACGTTGGGCAGTGGCTGCCTTTCCTCCTCGCCGCGTCGTCGCCACTCAAGCCGCGCCTCTGTCAGGTCGGCCACAAGCTGCTCTCGGGCCTTCTCGTCGGCGCCTTCTAGCTGCTCGCGCAGCGCCCGCAGCGCCTCCTCCGCCCAGTCCAGCCAGCGGGTGACGTTCTCCAGGTTGGCCGCTGCCGCCTTGAGGCCGATCCCCGGCTCCTCGCCGACAATCCCGAGCAACTGCTCAAAACGCCCGCCGCCGAGCCTCACCAACTCCTGCCAGGCGCCCTGAGAGCAGGCGGCGTGCAGGAGCGCCGCTGCCAGCGCAAAGGGTGCCTGATCGAGGAGCGCAACCAGTCCATCATGCTCGTCAGGATCCAGGAAACGCGGCCTCGCGCCGACCGCCACGGCCAGGTCTGAGGCGGAATCGACCGCCCGCTCGTCGGCCGCGGGGCTCACACAAAGGCAATAGGTAGTGTTCAGAAAACGCTCTGCTGTAGGGCCCCCCGGCTGCCCGCGGGCCCCGATCGGGTTGCCTCCCACAAAGCTCACGCTCCGCGGCAGCAACTCCTCGGCCCACGCCATCACGGGCGCCTTGAGGGGCGCCGTATCGGTCACCAGGCATCCGGCCGCGAGGTCTGGGGCGATGGCGGCCATCGTGTCGCGAATAGCCTCCAGCGGTAGCGCGAGGATGACCATGGATGCTCCCCGGCAGGCGCTCGGCAGGTTCCATTCCGTCGAATCCACTGCGCCCAGCCTGCGCGCCCGCGCCGCCGCCTCGGGCTCCCGGTCGTGCCCGACGATGCGCAGAGTCCTCGATGCCTTCTTCAGCGCCAGGCCCAACGAGACCCCGGTCGTCCCCAGCCCCACGATGGCTATCGTGAACGGCTCCGCCAATGCGTCCTTCCTCCCCTAGGCCCCCTCATCGGCCCTCTGGAGCGCCTCGAGAAGCCTGCGCTCACCTTCGGGCCAGCCAAGGCCGGCCGGCACGGCATGGTGCCAGCGCACGAGCGCTACCGCCAGAGGCGACGCCCCCGCCGCAGCGAGCCTCCGGGCACCCTCCTCGGCGTGTACGGCGATCCGATGCAGGCCCCGCCACGGGCCGGCCTCCCGACGGCTGACCTCTTCCAGCCAACCCGGGGCCAGCCTTCCCGCCAGCACCGTCAGCACCCGGTCCCACAGGTGCACATCGGCGCGGCTCTTGCCCACGTCGTGCAGCAGCGCGGCGACCAGGAGGTCGGGATGCTGCCTCTCCTCAGGCGTCAGGCGCGCCAGCGTGCGCAGGCCGTGGGCCCGGTCCGCGCGGGGCATCCCCGCGTAGAGGGCCTGCAGGCCGGGGGCAAGCCCAAGGGGCACCTCCGCCCCCGGCGCTGCCGTCAGCGCCTGCCAGAACTGCCAGACCCGGTACCAGACTCTCACAGGTAAAGACCGACGCCCGCCACCATACCGACGAGCCTCGCCAGGGCCCTGAACACTGGCATGATCAGCAGAGTCAGAGGCGCCGGTCCACCCCGCATCACGGCGCCGAGCATCACCAGGATCAGAAGGATCATGGGACCGTGCGGCTCGAGGCGAGCCAGTTGGCCACCGAGACTGTAGGCCCAGCGTGCCCTGATCGAGGCGAGCACCCCCATCAAGACGTGAAAACCATCCAGCATGGGCAGAGGCAGCAGGTTGAATGCTGCCAGAGCCACGTTCAGCACCACTGCCTGAAAAACTATAAAGCCTGCGAGGCCAGTCACCGGCCCACCGAAACGCACGACCAGCGCCAGCAGCAGGGCCACAGCCAGGTTGGACATCGGTCCGCCCAGCGCCACCAGCGCCATGCCCACCCGTCCGCGCGGGCGCAGGCTCCACGGCGAGATCGGTGCCGGCTTCCCCCAGCCGATGCCAAACCCGCTGAAGGCCGAGATCAGGATCATCAGCGTGCCCATCGGATCCAGGTGCGCCAGCGGGTTGAGCGTCAGCCGTCCCATACGCTCCGCTGTGCGATCCCCCAGCATCCGGGCAACCAGACAATGGGTAAACTCGTGCACTGTGATCCCCACAACGAGGACCCCCAGCGTCACGCCAAGCGACAAGAGATTGGTCATCGCGTAGAATGCCCGCTACCTCCTCGAGCGTGACATCATTATACCACAAGGGGGCGCGGAACGGTAGAGGCACGCCATGGCCTCAGGGCACGCCATGGCGTGCCCCTGCCGCGACGCCATGAAGGCACGCCCTGCATGGCGCGCAGCGCCGGGGCTGTCGCGTCGTCTCCCTGCATCATTCGCGCCTGCAGGGCGAACGCCTGCCAACCATGGTCATAGTCGCCGTCAGGCGAGCCGCCACGCGCACACACGAGCCCGCATCGTTCGCACCAGCGCTGTCAGCCCACGCTCACCCCACCCCGTGCAGGACTCGCCCGCTCCTCTGCGACCTACCACTGCATAGCAGCTTGATCTCTTTGCGGCTGCGCGGGACTCTTGTATAATGGGCGGGCAACCGCGACCTCTAGGAGGCCAACGGCATGGCTTTCACCATCCTGGTCGTAGACGATGATGTGGACGTGGCTGAGACGGTTGCGAGAACCCTGCAGCGCGCCGGCCACGAGACGATCGTAGCCTACCGCGGGCTCCAGGCGCTGGAGATCGCCCGAGAACAGCACCCAGACCTCGTCGTCCTCGACATTCGCATGCCAGGCCTGAACGGCATCGACGTCTGCCGCCAGTTACGGGATACGCCCGGCCTCAGCCGCATCCCCGTGCTCTTCCTCTCGGCCAAGAGTGAGGTGGCGGATCGCCTCGAGGGCTTTGAGGCCGGCGCCGACGACTATATCACCAAACCCTTCGATTTGCGCGAGCTGGAGCTGCGGGTAAAGGCCCTGCTGCGACGCGCACGCCAGGGGGAGGCCACCGCCGGACAGGTGCGGGTAGGATCACTGGTCCTGGACACGACCACCTTCGAGCTACGCACCCCCGAGCGCTCAGTGCTCCTCACCCCTGTAGAGTACGACCTCATGCTTTTCCTGATGCGCCACCCGGGCCAGGTCTTCTCCGCCCCGCTGCTGCTCCAGGAGGTCTGGGGGTATCCCCTCGGCATGGGGACGACCGACCTGGTACGCGTGCACGTGAAGAACATCCGCGAAAAGATCGAGCCAGACCCGAGGCATCCACGATACCTGCGGAACATACCCCGGCGCGGGTACGTTATCTACGAGACCTAGAAACAGGCTCGGGCCTCGGCCGGGCAGAGCAGAGCCAGCGCTGGCAGGTGACAACGAGGTTCTTTATCGGAACACATTGAGCGACCAGGAGTGCCCCTGAAATGGCTGGAGAGCGCATACTGGTGGCGGACGACGAGCGAGACGTCCTCGACGTGGCAGTCCGAGCCCTCAGCCTGGAGGGATACCAGGTCACCGGTGTGTCGAGCGGCCTCGCTGCGGTCGAGGAGGCCCAGCAGCAGCACTATGACCTGCTCATCGCCGACGTCAAGATGCCCGGCATCAGCGGGCTGCGAGCCTACCGCCTGATCAAGAGCTTTTCCCCCGATACCATCGGCCTGATCATCACCGGCTTTGGTACGCTGGAGATGGCCATCGAGGCCCTCCGGCTGGGGGTAAATGCCTTCATCCTCAAACCCTTCGGCCCCGACGAGCTCAAGGCCGCCGTCGCCAGAGCGCTCGAAGCCCGGCGCCTCGCTCGGGAGAACGCCCGGCTGCGAGCCCTCCTCCCGGTCCACGAGCTGACCCGCGCCCTGGTCGCCACCACCGACCTGGACTCCCTTGTGTCGCAGGTCGTCGAGCTCGCCGCCCGCGAGACCAGCGCCAGCCGCTGCTCGCTCTTCCTGCTGGACGAGCCCAGGCAGGAGCTTCGCCTCGCCGCGACCTACGGGGAGGCTGCTCATTCCAGGCCGGGGATAGCCCTGCGGGCCGACCAGGGGATTGCAGGTTGGGTGGCCAGGAGCGGGGAGCCGCTCTCGGTCTATGGAGCGCTCTCCAGCGATGCGTCGCTGGCACGCTTTACTGAGCATCCCGGGGGAAGCTCCGCCGTCTTGCTGCCCCTCCTCACCAAGGGCCGGACGATCGGTGTGCTTGAGATACTGAAGGACGCCGGAAGCCCACCCTTCACCGACGCCGACACCGAGCTACTCTCGATCCTCGCCGCGGGCGCGGCGGTTGCGATAGAGAACGCCAGGCTCTTTACCGACCTGCAACGGGCCTACGAGCGCCTCGCGGACCTCGATCACCGCAAGAGCGAGTTCATCAGCCTGGCCGCGCACGAGCTGCGCTCGCCCCTTGCCTCGGTCATCACCTACGCCTCCCTCATCGAGGATGGCGCCGACGAGGCCACCCGGGCTCACGTCCGTGTCATTCTCGATTCGGCCGCCCGCCTCCAGCGGCTCCTCGATGACATGCTCAACCTGCGCAGCCTCGACACGGGCGCAGCCACACTCCGCCCGGAGCCGGTCGCAATCGCCGAGGCGGTCGACGACGCGCTGCGCGACCTGTCGCACCTCGCCCGGGCCAAGCGGCATACCATCGAGACCAGGCTGCCGCCGGAGCTGCCCCGCGCCTTTGCCGACCGCGAGAAGCTTCGCATTATCCTGCTGAACCTCATCTCCAATGCCATCAAGTTTACGCCAGATGGGGGCACGATCACGATCGAGGGGGCCACGCAGGATGAGGAACTGGTCGTCTCCGTGCGCGACACCGGGATCGGCATCCCGCAGGAGGAGCAGGAGCGTATCTTTGAGCGGTTCTATCAGGTGGCCGACTCCCTACGCCGCGAGCAGGCCGGCCTCGGCCTTGGGTTATCGATCGTAAGGGGGATGGTCGAACTGCACGGTGGGCGGATCTGGGTCGAGAGCCGCGTAGGGGAGGGCAGCACCTTCACCTTCACCCTGCCGGAGTGGCACCCACCGGTGCCCGCCCACGCATAGGGGCCGACATGGCGATGCCTCTCAAAGCAAAAGCCCCTCGCGAGGAGGGGCCTTTGCCCTGCGCCCTAGCGATCACCGAGAGGTGATGCCAGGGCGCATGTCGTACTACTTCCGGTTTTGTCCACGCACATCACCTCCCCTTCTTAGGATGGCAAGCCAGAGCCTTGCGCTTGTGCATCGCAAGGCATAGGCATTATCCCACGCCTTGGGCGCGGCGTCAAGTGGCGCTTGCCGGGTAGCTGTTCAGACTTGCGTTCAGCGCATGGCACCGAGGTAGGCTGGAGGTAGCCCTGGCCATCCGGATCGGCTTTGCGCCGGTTCGTCGGGCCCCCCTCCCCCTGTCCCCCTTCAGGGGCGGACAGGGACAGTCCGTGGCATCATTTTATTGAGCTCTTGCATAATTCTTCGTGGGCCGAATAGGAGC
>JAIMBM010000150.1 GCA_023511475.1 Anaerolineae bacterium | reverse complement strand
GATGTGCTCGGCAAAGTTGCGCAGGATCTCCCTGCCCCGCGGCGTGTGGACGACCTCGGGGTGGAACTGAAGGCCGTAGAGGGCCCGGGCTGGGTCGCCCATGGCGGCGACCGGGGCGTTGTCGGTGCGGGCGAGTACCCGAAAGCCTGGGGGCAGCTGCTCGACGCGGTCGCCATGGCTCATCCAGACGTCCAGCTCCGGTTCGAGCCCGGAAAAGAGGGGGCTGTCGGCCGCGAGGAGGTGCAGGCGGGCGGGGCCGTACTCGCGGTGCGAGGCCGGGGCCACGCGGCCGCCGAGCTGGTGGCTCAGGAGCTGCATGCCGTAGCAGATGCCGAGGATCGGCCAGCCCGCGCCATAGATCTCGGGGCGGAGCTGGGGGGCCCCGGGCTCGTAGACGCTCGCCGGCCCGCCGGAGAGGATCAGGCCCTTTGGCTGCAGGCGCTCAAGCTCCTCGAAGGTCACGTCGTAGGGCACAAGGGTCGAGTAGACCTGACACTCGCGCACGCGTCGCGCGATGAGCTGGCTGTACTGTGAGCCAAAGTCGATGACGGCGATCGTCTCGCGGGGCAGCTCGCCGCCTGTGCTCTGCGCGGTCTGTCTCATGCTGTTCAGGTCTACTCCTCGAACTCGATCTGGCCGTCGGCCATGCTGCGGATGGTGACCAGGCTCTCGATGGGCACGTCCAGGTCGGCGAGGAGGCGTCGCCCGCCCTCGAAGGACTTTTCGATGACCGCTCCGATGCCGACGAGGGTGGCCTGCGCCTGTCGCACGATGCGCACGAGAGCGGCGATGGTCTGCCCGGTGGCCAAAAAGTCGTCGACCACGAGAACGCGGTCGGCCGCCGAAAGAATCTCCGGGGAGACGTAGAGCTCGACCACGCGGCCTTTGGTGTGCGAGGGTGCCGTCTCGCGGAAGGTGTCGGCCGGCATGGTGACCGGCTTGACTTTGCGGGCGTAGACGACAGGAACCCGCAGCGCCAGCGCAGTGGCAAGGGCGGGTGCGATCCCCGAGATCTCGGCCGTCAGCACCTTGGTGGCCCGCGCGGCGGCGAAGCGGCGGGCGAGCTCCTCGCCAGCGGCGAGCATGAGCTGCGCGTCGACCTGGTGATTGATGAAGGTGTCGACCTTCAGGATGCCGTGGCCGAGGTTGCGGCCTTCGGCCAGAATGCGCTGGCGGAGAAGCTCCATTCGCCCTGCGGGTCCCTCCTGGCCGCCCGGAACCCGGGCTGGTCGGGTGCGATTATACTGCACCGGGAGGGTGCTGACAAGTGTTTGAGGAGCTGGGGTGTAGCTCACCCTGGGGGCAGGCTCATTTGTGCTGCTGCCAGGGTCCCCACCCCTAACCCCGCCCCCGCGGCGGCGGGGCGGGGTGCGCCGCTTGCCCGATCTCTGGCTTGGCCTAGAATGGGGCCTGCAGCGGCCCCCCTCACAGGGAGCGTCGAGACGGGCGGGAGACCCCCGACGGCAAGCCCGGGGATGAGGGGGCTCGGCGCGAGAGGACTGCCCATGATCCAGACTGTGTACCGGCTTTCGTCGCTCGCCTACTGGCTTGAGGCCGCCCCTGGCGTGCCCCGGGGGGCGGTGCTCGCGCTGCATCTGGCGCTTGGCGCCCTACTGGCGCTGGGCCTGGTGTGGCGTTCCCGCGTGTGGCGCCGGCACGGTACACCGCCCGCCCTGCGTGCCCTGGAGGTCATCCTCATCGCCCTGGGGCTGGGGGGCGCGGTGGGTCGGCTCGCGGAGGTGCCGTGGCTCTCGGCGAGGGTGTGGGTCGGAGGGCCGGCAGCAGGGTTCCTGGCCCTTCTGGCGATCGAGGCGTGGTTGCTTCCCGACTGGCCGGTCCTCTCCGACGCCTGGCGCGACGTGTGGACCTGGCAGCCCTGCTCGCGGCGGCTGAGTGATGGTGCGACGGCGGTGCTGGCGGCGACACATCTCGTGGCGTTGTGCGCCGTGGGGCGGCTCCTGGGCTGGGCACTCTGGACCGGCCCCATGATGCTTGTGGTGCTCGTCGCTGCGCGCCTCGCCGGGCAGCCCCGTCGTCCGGAGCCCGGGCCGGCCGTGCTGGGGCTGGGCCCGCTCGCTCCGGCCTATCTCGTGGGCGGGCTGGAGGTCGCGCGGCGAGCGGCGGTGCGCCTCGGCGGCTGGGCGCCCGGTCTCGTTCCCCTCTGGCCGGTGCTGGCCGTCCTCCTCGGCTACACCCTGGCGTATCAGGTCTACGGCGCCTGGCCGGAAGCACGGCGCCGGGCGCTGTGGTGGGCGCTCGCCGCGGTCCTTCTGGGTGGGACGCTCGCCTGGGCCGCCTGGGCATATCTCTCGCTCTACGCGCGCGGCGTCACGGGGAGCGATCCCTATTGCTATGTGCAGATGGCCGTCGACGTGATGCGGCACGGAAGCCTCCTGCACCGGTTCCCTCTGGCGGCTCTGGCCGGGCGCCTGCAGATCGACGTGCTGCCCGCAATGCACGTGGGCTACCGCGAGCCGCTGGATGCCCTGGCGCGCGCGGCGACCGTGTGGCCGGCGGGCCATTCCGTGCTGCTGGGCCTGGCGGGGCGAGTGGCCGGGGAGCCGGCGGTCTACCTGGCTACCCCGCTCATGGGTCTGGCTTCGGTTGCCCTGACCGCCTGGCTGGCAATGTGGCTTTTCACGGACCTCGACGCGCCGGTGCGTATGCTGACAGGGGCCCTGGCGGCGCTTGTTGTGGCGACCTCCTTTGAGCAGCTCCGGTGGCTCCTCGTGCACATGGCGGACGTCTCGACGCAGCTTTTCTCGAGCCTGACCATCCTCCTGGCCTGGGTAGCGGCGCGGCGGGGGAGGTGGGGGTGGGCAGCTGCAGCGGGAGTCGCACTGGGCCTGGCCTACTGGACCCGTCACACGCAGCTGGCGGTCCTGGTGCCGGCTCTCTTCCTGCTGGCAGCGGGGAGGGGCGCCACCGCCAGCCGCGAGCGCCTGCTGAAAGGGGCGGTCTTCCTCATGGCCGCGTTGGTTGCGGCGCTTCCGGACCTGGGCTATCACCAGCAGGTGTTTGGCTCGGCGCTGAGGCCCGAGTCGCAGGAGCTGGAGCTCTATGCGCTTCGGGCCGTCCCGGCGACGACTGCGTCGCTGGCAAGAGCGTGGCTGGCGGGGTGCGAGCTGGGGTACCTGGTGCCCTTCCTCCTCGGGGGCGTGCTGGCCCTGGGCCGACGGAACCGCCTGGCTGCGTGGGCTCTGGCGCTCTGGCTGCTGGTGCCCTGGGCCATCCAGGCTCCCTACGTGTCGCTGCGCCTGCGCGACCTCTTGCCTGCGCTTCCGGCGCTGGCGCTCCTGGCGGCGTATGGGGTCGTGCAGGCCCTGGCCTGGCTCTCAGCGCGGCGCAGGGGCGCTGCTTCAGCATTGGTGCTGGTGGTGGCGGGGCTCCTGTGGCTACGCACCGCAGGGACGGCCACGATCCCGCAGTCGCGAGCCTTCAACAACTTTGGCTACCTGTGGGCCACTCAGCGGGCCGAGCTTGCCGGCCTTGCCGCCGTGACCGAAGAGGGTGCCGCCATCGGCTGCACGCTCAACAGCGGGGCCGTCGAACTGTATGCGGGCCGGGAGGCATTCCGCCCGGCCGACTGGCCCGCGCAGGACCTTGAACGCTTCCTGCGAGCCCTGTGGAGCGAAGGGCGGCCCGTGTACCTGCTGGACGACGGCGAAGCGATGTCGGCGGTTATCGCGATGGTGATGGAGTACGGCCGGCTGGAGCCGGCGGGCGTGCTGGAGCAGATCCCCTATTTCTCCCTCGATGCGGGGAGCGAGCTCCGGGATGTGCAGCTCTATCGGCTGGAGCCGGGCTGAGCCGGCCGCCCGGGCTCCGCCTGGACTTGAGAGCGCCCTTCAGCTATAATCCGTGGCACATGCAGCCTGCGAGCGGAGGACGATGGGCACCCTCTACATCGTGGCAACGCCGATCGGGAACCTGGAGGATATCACGCTGCGTGCGCTGCGTATCCTCCGGGAGGTCCGGCTGATCGCCGCGGAGGACACTCGCACCGCTCGCAAGCTGTTGAGCCGCTACGACATTCACACGCCGACTACCAGCTACTTCACACACAATCAGGTGCTCAAGACGCCCTACATTCTCGACCAGCTTGCTGTCGGCGACGTGGCGCTGATCTCCGAGGCCGGGACGCCAGGCGTTTCCGACCCCGGCGCCGGGCTCGTGCGAGCCGTTATCGCTGCAGGCTATCCTGTCGTGGCCATCCCGGGACCCTCGGCGGTGCCGACGGCTATGGCCGTCTCTGGGCTGCCGGCGGACCGTTTCGTGTTTCTCGGCTTCCTGCCCCGCCGTTCCAGGGAGCGGCGAGCGCTTCTCGCGCAGGTAGCTGCGCTGCCGTGGGCTGTGGTGTTCTTCGAAGCGCCGCACCGCGTGATCGAGAGCCTCGAGGATGCCGAGGCGGTCCTCGGTGACCGCCCCGCCGTGGCGGCCCGCGAGCTGACCAAGATGCATGAGCAGGTTCAGCGGGGCACGCTGTCACAGCTGCGGGCCGAGCTGCAGGCGGGCGATACCCGGGGCGAGTTCACCTTCGTGGTCGCGGGCGCACCGGCCCCGGCAAAGGAAGCCTGGACCCGAGAGGCGGTCGCCGAGGTGCTGCGGGAGCGCATTCGCGAGGGTGCCCCGGCCAGGCAGGCGACCAGGGAAGTCGCCCGGGTTGCCGGGTGGAGGGTGCGGGACGTCTACCAGCTCTACACCGAGCTGAAGCAGCAGACACCAGACTGATCACAGGAGGCCGGGCGCTGCCCCGCCTCGCGCAGGAGGATTCGAAGATTCATGGACCCACTGGACGACCTGGCTTACCTGGGGCGGCTCGACACTGGCCAGATGTTGGACCGCATACAAGAGTTCCCGGAGCAATGTGCAGCGGCCTGGGATAGCGCGGTCCATTTCGCCTGGCCGGGTGCTCCCGAGGGGCTGCAGCACATTGTTATCGCCGGGATGGGTGGCTCGGCGATCGCCGGCGAGCTGCTGGCGCATCTCGTCGCCGAAACCTGCGCCGTGCCGATCATTCTGCACCGCGACTATGGGGTGCCGGCCTTTGTCGGCCCGCGCAGTCTGGTCATCGCGTCCAGCTACTCCGGCAACACCGAGGAGACTCTGAGCGCTGCGCGGGAGGCGTTGGGGCGCGGTGCGACGGTCGTGGGCCTGAGCACCGGCGGCGAGCTGGCCAGACTCGCCGCTGAGGCAGGCTTTGGGCACTATGTGATTCGCTACCAGTCCAAACCGCGGGCTGCGCTGGCGCACTCGTTCTTCCCCCTGCTCAACCTGCTGCAGCGCCTCGGCCTGCTCCCCGAGCAGGAGGCAGCAGTCCAGGATGCCGTGGCTACCCTCAAGGGCCTGCGCGCCTCGATCGGTGCGCAGGTATCGGCGCGCACGAACCTGGCCAAGCAGCTCGCGCACAGCCTCGAGGGCCGACTTGTCATCATCTATGGGGCCGAGTTCCTCGCTCCGGTGGCCCATCGCTGGAAGACGCAGCTCAACGAGAACACCAAGGCCTGGGCCTTCTACGAGGTGCTGCCGGAGATGAACCACAACGCCGTCCTCGGCTACGATCAGCCGGACGAGACCACGAGCAGCGCCTTCGTGGTGCTCCTGGACTCGCGGCTGTATCTTGGCCGAAACAGGCGCCGGGTTGACGTCACCCGGGAGGTGCTCACCCGCGCCGGAGTCGACCATCAGGCGATTGAGCCACACGGCGAGAGCAGGCTGGCTCAGATGCTCTCGGCCGTGCATCTCGGCGACTATCTGAGCTTTTATCTCGCGGCTCTGTATGGGACGGATCCGACGCCGATGGGGGCGATCGACCTGCTGAAGGAGCGGCTGCAGGAATCGGCCACGCGCCACTGACCGCCCCGCGCCAGGGATTGATGCCAAGACCACTGCCGTGAACAGCGACTGGGACTCTGGGAGCCTCAACCGGGGGGCCGGTGGCCCCGGCAAGCAGCTTGCCGAGGGACGGCTGCGCAGCCTGCTGCGGCGCGCTGAGGAGGCGGCCCGTTGCGGGCAACGCGCGGAGGCCCGGAGGCTCTTCCGTCAGGCGCTGCTACTCGACCCCGAGTGCGAGGACGCCCTGCTCTGGCTGGGGTATCTCGCCGGATCGCCGAAGCAGAGCCTGGAGTACCTGCTGCAGGCGCGCGCCTCGCATCCCAACAGCCCCCGCGTCCGTGAGGCGATTGCCTGGGCCGAGGAGCGGTTGCGGGAGGTGGCGGGCGGGGTCCCTGGGCCCGTGGGGGAGCCGTCCGAGCCTCCTATGAAGGGGCTGGGGCAGGGGATGGAGGAGGGTGCATCCGCCCCACTGGGTACCCCGGTGCCGATGGGTTGGGCGGGCCGGGGCCGGGAGCAACGGCGGCCGCCGTTGAGGCCGCAGGTGGGAGCGGCTGGTCTGGCGCTTGTGGGTGTGGCCATTCTGGCTGTGCTCATCGCCGCCCTGGTGCGGTGGTATACTGCCGCCGGCATGAGGCCTTTGCCCGAGCCCTCGGCCACGGTGTCCTCGCTGCCCTCGGATATGGCCACGCTGCGCGAGCTGGCGAGCGCTGCCGTGGCCGGGCAGGACTGGGAGCGGCTGATCCCCCTGCTGGAGCGCATGCGGGAGCTGACCCCCGAGGACGAGGGCGTGCGGCAGCAGTTCGCCGTGGCCCATCTGCGCCTCGGGCTGCAGCTGGCCAACGAGGGCCGGCTGGATGAGGCGATTGCCCACTATGATGCGGCCATCCGCTTCTACGCCAACGACACAGACCTGCAGATGGCGCGGCGTATTGCCATCGGGTATCGCGACGGCCGCGAGGCGATAGAGGCGGGCAGATGGGCGGAGGCTGTGGATCACCTGCAGCCCGTGTACGCGGTGGCGCCGGACTTTCGAGACGTCTCCGAGCTGCTCTTCTCCGCCTATCTCCACGAAGCGCTGGCCTTTGACGGCGCGCAAAAGCTGGAGGCAGCCCGCCTCGCGTACGCCCACGCAGCGGCGATCAGGCCCGACGATGCACAGGTGCAGGCGAGGCTGGCCGAGATCACACGTATCCTCACGCCACCGACTCCAACGCCGACGCCAAGGCCGCGAAAACGCATCGAGATCAGCATCGCCCAGCAGCGCCTGCGGGCGTATGAG
>JAIMBM010000015.1 GCA_023511475.1 Anaerolineae bacterium | reverse complement strand
CCCCCCCCCCCCCCCCCCCCCCCCCCCCCCCCCCCCCCCCCCCCCCCCCCCCCCCCCCCCCCCCCGGCAGGCTGAGGTCATCCTCGTGGTCTGCCGTGCCGACGGGCAGGTCGTCCTGCAGACCAAGCGCTTCTATCCGCCGGGTGTGTTCCGGCTGCCGACGGGGGGCGTGCGTGAGGGCGAGCGACTCCTCGATGCGGTGCGCCGCGAGCTGCGGGAGGAGACCGGGCTGACGGCACCCCCTGAGCGGTTCCTGGGTGTGCTGCGTTACCGATTCCGGCGGGGAGGGGTGCCGATGGAGCGGACCTCGTACGTCTTCCTGGTCAGAGGGGGCGCGGCTCCGCTGCAGCCAGAGGACGAGAGCGAAGGGATCAGCGCCTTCCGAGAGGTTCCGCTGAGCGAGTTGGAGCGGGTGGCGGAGAGGCTCGAGAGCCTGCCCGGCGACTGGTCGGTGTGGGGCGCGTTTCGGGCGCTGGAGCATCGATTCGTGGCCGAGGCGATGGGCGTGATGCGTGACGCGTGAAACGTGAGGCGTGATGTGTGAGGAGTGGAGGATAGGCTGTTTTGGAGGAGTATGACGTCATCGTTGTGGGGGCGGGGCATGCCGGATGTGAGGCGGCGCTGGCTGCCGCGCGGCTGGGCTGCCGGACGCTGCTCCTGACGATGAACCTGGACCTCATCGCCCTGATGCCGTGCAACCCTTCCATCGGAGGCCCGGCAAAGGGGCACCTTGTGCGCGAGATCGATGCCCTCGGTGGCGAGATGGCCCGCGCCATCGACCGCACCTTCATTCAGATACGCATGCTCAACGTGGGCAAGGGGCCTGCTGTGCGTGCGCCGAGGGCGCAGGCCGACAAGCACCTGTACTCGCTGGCGATGAAGCACACCCTCGAGGCTACGCCCAACCTCCACCTCAAGCAAGCACTGGCCGAGGACCTGATCGTTGAGGGGGGGCGGGTGACCGGGGTGGCCACGCAGCACCGGCGGGCATACCGCGCGAGAGCAGTGGTGCTGACGACAGGCACCTTCTTGCGGGCCCGCATCCTCACGGGCGAGCACGCCGTGGCCGCAGGCCGGGCGGGCGAGTTTCCGGCGGATGGCCTCTCGGCAGCCCTGTGCCGGGCGGGCCTGGAGCTACGCCGCCTGCAGACGAACACGCCGCCCCGGGTCGATGCCCGCACAATCGATTTCTCGCAGACGGTGCCTCAGCCTGGGAGCGACGAGCCGCTCTACTTCTCCTTTGAGCCGCCCAAGGCTGATATTCGCCTGCCGCCGCCCCATCCGGTCTACCCGATTCCCCGGCAGAGCCCCTGGCGCGTGCAACTCCCCTGCTACATGGTGCACACCAATGCCCGCACACACCGCATCGTACGCGAGAACCTGCACCGCTCGCCGATCGCCGCCGGGATCACCGAGGGGGCAGGTCCCCGTTACTGCCCCTCCATCGAGGACAAGATCCTCCGCTTCCCGACCAAGGAGGCGCATCAGGTTTTTCTCGAGCCGGAGGGGATGGCCACGATGGAGGTCTATGTGCAGGGGATGTTTACGGGCCTCCCCGAGGAGGTACAGCTCGAGATGCTGCGCAGCATCCCCGCCCTCGCGGCAGCGGAGATCATGCGGCCGGGCTACGCAGTGGAGTACGACTATGTCCCCTCGCACCAGATTGGGCGGACTCTCGAAGCCAAGCGGGTGCGGGGACTCTTTCTTGCCGGGCAGATCAACGGCACGTCTGGGTACGAAGAGGCGGCAGCGCAGGGATTGGTCGCCGGGATTAACGCTGCGCTTGCAGCGCAGGAGCGGGAGCCGCTGCTGTTGCGCCGCGATCAGGGCTACATCGGCGTGCTGATCGATGACCTGGTGACGAAGGACCTGACCGAACCCTACCGCCTGATGACCGCGCACGCCGAGTACCGGCTGCTGCTGCGGCAGGACAATGCCGACCTCCGCCTGACGCCTCTGGGCCACGCCATCGGACTGATCTCCGACGAACGCTATGCGAGGGTAGAAGCGAAACGGCAGGCGGTGCGGGCCGAGCTGGAGCGGCTGGCGCATGTGTGGCTGCCAGCGAGCGCCGTGGCCGGGCTTGACCCTGCCTCAGGTGACGGCGCGGGGGCGACGGCGCTGCAGGTGCTGCGCCGGCCGGGGGTGAGCTACGAAGCGGTTGCCGGGCTTGCACCGCCGCCAGCGGCCCTGCCCTCCGATGTGGTCGAGCAGGTAGAGATCGAGGCTCGGTATGCCGGGTACATCGCGAAGCAGGAGCGCGAGGTGGCGCGGATGCGCCGCCTGGAGGAGTGGAGGATCCCCGTCGGCCTCGACTATCGGGCCATCACGGGCCTGAGGACCGAGGCGGCGGAAAAGCTGACGGCGGTCCGCCCGGCGACGGTCGGGCAGGCGACACGCATTCAGGGGGTGAGCCCGGCCGACGTGTGCATTCTGCTGGTGCATCTGCGGCGATTGGGGGCCGGCGTTGGTGCCCTGTGCGATGCCGCGACGCAAGGCGGCCTGTGCGCGGGAGGCGAATCGCCGGGCTGAAAGCGCCAATCCTCTGCGTGAAGAGAGAAGGGCCTGACTGGACCCTCAGGAGCGGGAGTCCTCGCCCCCGGGCCGCAGGCTCTGGCGGGGGTCAGGGGTGTGCCGGGCACGCAGACGGCTGGCCGCCTGCAGGAAGCGCACCCGGCCGATGGCCAGGATTGGGGTGGGATCTGGCATGCCAAAGGCGAGCGCCCGAAGCCTCTGAGCAAGGAGCAAGAAGGGGAGCAGCTCGCCCGCCATCTCAGGATGGGTGGACAGGCAAACCTGGAGGGACTCGCCGCGCATCAGCCGCGACAAGGCCTCATCCAAGGCCTCCCCGGCCTCCCGCGGCCGCCATCTGGACATCCTACTCGCTCGCCTCCAGTATGCGACGTAGCGACGCCATCGCCCTGAACTGCAATGACTTGATGGCGCCCTCGGTCTTCCCGATCATCCGCGCGACCTCGGCGTTGCTCAGCCCCTCACCGAACTTGAGGGTGATGACCAGGCTCTGCTCGTGCGTCAGTTGCGAGATCGCCCGACGGAGGCGGTCACCCTCCATCTGCTGCTCGACAACCTTCACGGGGTCCTGGTCTCCGGCGACCAGCCGCTCATCGAGGGCAGCGGCGTGGTCCTGCTCGCAGCGCCGGAAGTGGTCAACGACCAGGTTGTGGGCGATGCGATAGAGCCAGCCCGAAAAGGATACGTTCCACGCCCTGCTGTTCCGGATGGCCTCCAGCATCTTGACAAAGACCGTTCCGGTGAGGTCTTCGGCCAGATGCGCGTCGCCCAACCGGTAGTAGATGTAGCTGTAGATGCGGCCCGCATAGCGGTCGTAGATCTCGCCCAGGGCGTCGGGATCGTACTCCTGGACCCGTTCGAGAACGGAGCCATCCTGGCCGTTGCGCACCACGCGCGTTTCTCCCTTGGAGACGTAGAGGAACCAGAAAAGATACGGCCGTCGGTGCCCTACCATACCACTGTTTACGCAACGGTGTCAAACGCCGAACATGGCCAACAGAGCGGGATATACGACATATAGTGGATAAGGTAGCGATACACCCCAAGGGATGGCACTTCAACTTGACCGGTCGTTATCAGAAAAAGGAGCAGGTTACAAAATCGCTACCTTTCTGATACCTGTGCGTTGCAGTGCTGTCGATGGCCGCACCGACGACAGCGCCGGGGGTCGTGATGCTGGGGAGGGACGTCCCGCGCTCGCCAAAGCTCCTGCATCTCGCGGAGGGTTCGGATCACTGACTCCCGCAAGGCGGGCGTGTAGGGTATCTCAAAGGTGCCCCCGGAGTAGCGGAGCAATCCATGGGGAGGCCGCCTGCCCGTCTCTGCCTCTACCAGCAGGAGGTAGGCGCCGAGCTGGAGGACGTCCGAGGCGTAGGGTGAGGCCGCATGGCGGCCCGGCTTGACCTCGACAGGAATCAGCCGGCCACCGCAGCGCACCAGGTAGTCGGGCTTGCCGGCCAGGCGGTACTGCGGGGAGTAGAGAGGCCGCGTGCACCTCTGCCAGGACCCCATGTCGACGCGGACAACCCGCCCCGCTGGCAGACCCAGCACAGCCTGCTGCTGCCTGGCATATCGCCAGGTCAGGAAGGCCGCTGCTGCGAGCCCGAGCCCAAGCAGGGCGAGGATCACTCCGAGGGCGGCCATGGCCAGTCCGTCCGTGTGAGCGGCGTTATGGAGATCGGAACGCCCTGCGGGTTCCATTCGGTTAGCCAGCGGGCGTCCTCGGGAGAGAGCCGGATGCATCCGTGCGAGGAGGGGCGCTGCCCGAGGGCATCCAGGTCCTGATAGACCTTGCGGCCATCCTCCCACACGTAGGGCACGCTGTGGATGAGGATGTCGCCGCTGGCCTTGAAGAGCATCCAGGCGTCATCGGCGTAGGCGCCAAAAGCGTAGAAGGTGCCGACATATCGCCCGACAGTTCCGGACCAGCCGGGGGTCCAGTGGTAATCAAGCGGCAGGCCGGTGCTGCAGGGGAGGGTCCTGATCTCGGCTCCGTTCTCATAGATGTGCATGAGCTGGGTGTTCTGGTCGACCAGGATGGCGCGCGACGGCACGGGGGTCTGCGTCGGTGCAGCCGTCTGCGTCGGGGTTGGTGTGGCCGTCGCGGACGGCGTGGCGGTCGGCGACGGCGTCGCGGCAGGCGTCGATGTCGGCGTGGGTGAGGGCGTCGCGGTGGCGGTCGGCGTGGAGGTCGCCGTGGCCGTGGGTGTTGGCGATGGGACGAGCCCCGCCCCAGCAGTGCCGCGGGAGGTGCCTCCGCGGCCGGCTGCGTAGCGGAAGGATCCCCGGTCGTGACCGCCGGTGGCCAGCGGCGAGGGTGCCAGAGTGGCGACCGACAAGAGCGTGGCGGCGAGTAGCGCCAGGGCACAGAGGACGCTCCTATGTCGCCTCACAGGCGTCCTCCGAGGGCTGCGCTGAGGAGGCAGAGCCCTGCAGCCATCGTGGCAAGGGCCGCGATAAGAGCCAGCAGGGCCCATCGCTCCATCCGATAGGCCCGCCGGGCGCGCCGTCCATGGGCATCATGCTCGAGGCGCCCCTGAGCCATAGCCGCCAGGTTGGCGGACTCAAGCCCCTTCACGCGGCTGAGCCACCAGCCGCGCCGACAGTAAGCGAACTCGCCCAACTCGCTGGCACCGATCACGCTGCGGCGCCCACCCGGCTGGGCAGGATCAGGCCGGTAGTCGTCGCTCAAGGTCCTTCAGTGCTTCCTCCAGGCTCTGCTGGCGCGCGGCGACCGCCAGCTCGCCCCGTGTGCGCTCGAGCGCGGTGCGGACGGCGTCGGTGGTGTGCCGCAGGCCGGCAGTGAGTGCTTCGGGGAAATCCATGGTAATCAGGGTGTCATAGATCTCGTCCATTGCCACTAGCATCCTCTCGGCGGTGGCGATGTCACCGTGGCGCAGGGCGTCGAGGGCATAGCGCCGGAGCTCGCAGGCCGCCTCGCCGAGGCCGTTCATGTAGGCGGCATACTGGACGCCAAGCTCCTCCGGGTCGGGGAGGTCCAACCCCTGCACGAGGCTGATGGTGATGCTCGCCTCGGCGTACTCCTTGAGGGCGTCCTGGGTATAGCCCGTGTAGTACAGGTCCGGGTGGGCCCGCAGGTCCTCCGTCATCGTGGCCGCTGCTGCCCGCGCTGCGCCGAGGAGCTCGGCGCTCTCGGCAAAGTCGTTTCGGTGGGCGGCACGGATCGCGTTCGCGGAGAGCCGGATCAGCTCGCGGCTCCGGAGCAACGCCAGGTCCCGGGCCGCATTCTTGGCCTCAAAGCTCGCCCTGATTCGCTCCGTTATTGCCTCCAGGTTGGCCAGTGGCATCATGCCTCCTCAGATATCTGCACTGCGATCTTGTCTGCACCGAGATGGGCGGCGCGCATCTGCGCGAGATGGGCCTTCTCCGGCTCGCCGAGCCTGGTGTACAGCCGCCAAAGCTTCTGGTAGATGGCCGCCTGAGTGGCCGGGTTGGGGCAAAGGGTGGCTGCCTTCTCCAGGTTCTCCGCAGCGGCGCGCGGCTGCCGCAGGCGCTGATGGACCTCGCCGAGGGCATAGTAGGGGAGGTAATGGCCCGGGTCGGCGCTGAGCGCCCGCTCTGCCATCTGGATCGTCTCTGCCTCGCGGCCCGGCTGGACGGCGAGGGCTGCTGCCTGCTTGGCGAGCTGGTAGCCCTCCCGTCGCGTGGGATCGAGCTGAAGGTAGCCCTCCAGCTCGAGGAGCCCCGGATGGTCGGGCGCAAGGGCCAGACCCTCCCGGCAGTGCTGTCGCGCGGCCTCCTCGTCGCCGAGGTGCTCGTAACAGCGGGCCATGTTGAGCAAGAGCTGTGCCTTCTGGGTCGGGTTGTCGGCCACGACGGCGAGAGCCTGCCCGAACTCATCGGCGGCATCCTTCCAGGCGCCCTGGGCGAAGTGGATGGAGCCGAGGGTCATGTGCGGGAGCGGATGGTCCGCGGACCTGCTGGCAGCCTCGCGACAGATGGCGATGGCTTCGTCGGCGCGGCCGGCGGTGCTCAGGGTGCGTGCCAGCAGGCACGTGTACTCGATATTGTCCGGCTGACGGGCGACGGCTCGCTGCTGGTAACGGATCGCCTCCTCGTATCGGTGCAACTGGAAGCAGCGGCGCGCTGCGCTCATCAGCAGCGTCGGGCTCTCAGGGTCGGCCTCGAGGGCCAGGAGGAGCTTGCTGAGCTCAGGGTCGCCTGCGGCTGTTCCTTCATCGGCGACGCCTCCCTCGGGCCCGACAAGAGAGCCGTCGGGCGACGGCTGCCCGCCAAGCGTCGCCTGGACCAGCGGGTGCTCCCGGTTCAGAACGAGGGTGCGGATGTTCCTCGTCTGGCCGCCGAGAGGGTCCTCCAGTGTGTAGCTGCCGCGCAGGAAGATCAGGTCATCGACAGCGTGGTTCAGGACCAGCATGAGCTGGTCACGGCGCAGGTGCGGCAGAATGGCCGCGCGGATGATCTGATCCACCAGGTACATAAAGGCTACATAGGGGCTCCGCTTCTGCAGATCGTCCGCAAAGCGGATGATCGTGGGCAGCGCGCTCTCGTCAATCGCCTCGAGCGGCGCAACGTCGCGCGCGCCCAGCTCCTCACTCTCCTGTGCGCTGGGGAGGTAGGCCCAGTCGACCAGACCATCCTCTACGATGTACAGGAGCCCGCGTCGCTCCGCCTCGCGCATGAACAGCTTGAACTTGGGAAAGCCAAAGCGGCTCTCGTCAAAGTGTCGCAGCCGACGGATCAGCTCGTTCTTGATCCAGGAGAGGAGGGCCCTATCCCCATGCTGGGAGCTGCGGATGATCTCGACGACCAGCTCGAAGGCGCGCTGCAGCTCGGCATCCTCGCCCGTACTGGCGCCAGGCGTGGGCAGGCGGTAGCGCTGGGCGTCGACGGGATCGACGTCCCTGTCGTAGTACAGGAACTGGTCCACGCGCTCCGCAAGGCGGGGCGACGTGCTCCAGGAGACGCCGATGGCTACGACCTGCTTGCCGTAAGGACGGAGCGTGTTGACCATGTGGATAAAGTCACCATCGCCTGAGGCGAGGATGAACGTGCCGATATTGGGGTGATTGTGACAGCACTCGACGCAGTCCGCCGTCAGTTTGATGTCGACGGCGTTCTTGCGCCGGCGCACCCCATTGGACTCGGTAACTACCCGCGTGGGCACATACACCGGCTCGATGCCGGCGGCATACAGGTTCTCCGGGTCCGACTGATGCCAGTCGTCCTGCCAATCCGCATAGGCGTTGGCGATCACGAGCCTGCCAAAGGTCTCGGCGGTCTCACGCAGCGAGGTCAGGTTGACCTTGAGGTTTGCCTGACTCAGGCTGCTCTTGAGGTTTTCCCAATCGATGAACAGGGCCACATCGTGAGACTGAGCCTTGGCCTGCAGGCCATAGCGAGCCTGGCTTGCTGGCATGGATCTCCTCCTCGCGCTGCAAGCGCTCTACAAGGCCTTGAGTCCTGTCCCATGGGTCCTGTCCGGGTCAAGCCGCTCGAGGGGGCCTCCCGCACCTTAGGCGGCACAAGCGCCGCCGCGCCCCGCGGAGTCGGCTCCGGAAGCGCTGCGGCGGCGGGCAAAGCCCCATCTGCATAGCCGCCGGCCCTGCCTGCTCTCTCGGAGGCACAGGCCAACGGTTTCAGGGTTTCTGGGCAAAGTTGGCTACCGATGCCCAGCCAAACTTGGCGGGCACGTCGACCGGCTGCATGGGCAGGTCGACCAGGCTGACCGTAAAGGTGATCCCGTCGTTGGCAAGGAACTCGAAGGTGTAGTAGCCTTCGCCATCGGTGACATGCACCGAGGACCAGTCGAAGGCCGAGATCTCGACCTTGACGTTCGGAACGCCCTGCCCGCTGGCATCGACGACGCGGCCGCGCACGCAGGACCAGTCCGTCGTCCGCTGCCGGTTGTCTTCGAGGCCCACGAAGGTGCCGACGAAGGTCCCGCTGGGTACCGGGGTACCGCCGGGGGAGGCACAGCGCTGAGTCGCCTCATCCCGCTTGGCTGCGACGTCTGGAGACGACGAGAGGTCGAGCGCTGCCTTGTAGTACTCTACCGCGTCGCACCAGGCGGACTGGCTGCTCGCCGCGTCGCCGGCCTCGACATAAGCGCGCTGCAGGCGCTCGGCGGTATCCCGGTAGTCCGGCTTGAGGGCATACACAGCCGAGAGGTCCTCCAGGGTCTTTTTCCAGTCGACTCCCCAGACGCTCATGCCACTCTGGTAGAGGGTGGCGAGCCGAAGCTGCAGCTGTGCATCGGGGTTGTCGGGCTGGAGGGCGAGGGCCTGGGTGAACCGGCGGATGGCTTCCTCCATGCTTCCGTCGTTCACGAGCCGCAGGCCGCTGTTGGTGTAGGCCGAGACAAGCAGCCGCTCAACGGCGCTCTGCTCGTAGGCGGGATCGAGGGCGCGCAGGGCCTCGAGCTTGCTGATGGCCTCCTCCCAGGCTCCGCGCTCGTAGGCCGCGCGCCCCTCCGCGAGCAGCGTCGATGGCTGGCTCTGAGACTGGGAGCCGGTCGGTGAGGGCACCGGCGATGCCTTTGACCGCGCCTCGATGAGCTTTTGCTGTGCCTCGGGGTAGTCGGGCCGGAGGCGCAGGGCGTACTCGAACTCGGCGGCCGCCAGCTCGTACATGCCCTTCTCCAGGTGCATGAGGCCGAGCCGGTAGTGCTCGGCCGCAGCTTCGACTTGGTTCATGTTCCGCAGGCGCAGGCCCTGGTAGACGCCTGCGACCCCCAACGTAATGATGAAGAAGACCAGGCATCCGGCCAGCATGCCCAGGCCCATAGGGCCGATGAGCCCCGATCTGAGCAGCCGCTGCCTGGCCGCCTCGAGCCGGGTTGGCTGGGTAGCGGTTCCGGCTTCGGGCGTCGGCGTTGGCCCACTCGTCTCGACCGCAGGCGCTTCCGCGGCCGACGGTCCAAGGGGCACGTCAACGACCTCTGCCTCCGGCGGCTCGGCAGCGGCCGGCTGGCGCGAGCGCCTGCGCGAGCCGCGCCAGCCGGATTCCACGGCGGAATCTGTGGCTTCCAGTCCTTCGCGGGCAGCGCCCTCCGCTGCCGGAAGCTCCGCCTCTCCTTTGCGTGTTGGCAGCGGAGTGCCGCACTGGGGACAGAAGGTCTCGGTGCCCAGCAGTGGCAAGCCACATCTCTCGCAGAACATCTCCACTCTCCTGCCTACCTTGGCCCCATGACGTGCTCGATGAGCGGGGTGCCATCCGCCCGACTGATGCGCAGGACGGGGGCATCCGCAACAGCCCGGTCGGGCCGCACGACGGCCCGGAACGGGTGCTCGGGGCCGGCGGTGCAGGCCTGATGGTAGAGCTCGCCGAGCCCGTCGGTGACGCTCAGCACCAGGCCCTGTGTGTCGGCTGCTGTCACAGCCAGCTGTGCCTCATGGCCGTCCCACGTCGCCAGGAAGGCCACCTCTCTTGAGGCACCCGAGAGCCCGCCAAGGGCGTGGACGGGCAGCCAGGCTTCCGTCCACGTGAGGATCCCGTGAGGTGGCAGCGTGGCCCAGTCCCAGAAGGTGGGCGTGACGCCGCCCCACAGCTCGGCGTACTGAGAGCCATCGTCCGTATAGACGGCCGGGTCAAAGCCGTGGCCAAAGGCGAACAGCTTGACGCCGAGTACCTCCTCCCGCGGGAAGACGCGTGCGATCCCGAGGTCAGCCTCGGGTGAGTAAATGCCCATGTAGCCTGCTCGCGCCGTGGGCGCGAATACTCCGAGATAGTTGCGCCAGTTCCCATAGACGCTCAGGTCGCGGCCGCCGGATACCGGCCACGCTATCGCAGCGTGCGGGCCGCCGAGGGAGCTATCGCCGGTAGAGTGTACCACAACCTCGGAGGCGGGCAGCAAAAAGCGCGTCGAAGGTGAGAGACTCCCCGCCCCCGGCGAGAGCATGGCGTTCAGCCAGTACTGGTACTGCCGGGACTCAGCGGTGAGGTTCTGTAGCGTCGTGGTGACGCTGAACCGGGCCTCGCCCGGTGCCAGCGTTACCGCGACCTCAGCGCGGACATTGCGCGTCCGCTCGGTGCAGGCAAGGCGGACGGTGGCGCTGCCGTCGCCTGCGCGGTGCGCCTCGGCCTCCCATGGCTCAGCGCTCACATAGCCGTGCTCCTCGACCGGCAGGCACCACTCCATCCCCCCGGCGGCGAGCCACCAGCCCATCTCGGGTGGCCCCCAGGGGCTCGGCTTGATGACGGCATTGTTGTAAAAGAGATTCTGCCCGGTTGGCAGGTATGTGCACTGGTAGAGCCGCCCGCCAAGCCCCGGCAGGAACAGCAGGCGCAGGTACTCGTTCTCCAGGACGAGGGTATCGTACCGGACGGGTACCGGCGGACCTACCTGCGAGCGATCGAGGCCGGGGTAAGGATAGGCAGGGCTGCCGGGGTCGCTTCGGAGCGCCTGGCGGTACTGGTAGGTAGGGACGTCGATGCTTCCCCGGCGGATGCCAACGGCTATAGGGCTGGGCCGTGTCGGGGGAGAGGCCGTTGGCGTCGGTATGGCTCGTGTCGGGGCGGGGGTGTTGGTTGGCGGAGGGTGCACGAGGGTGATGCGGCGCTCCTCGCGGGTGCTGTTTCCGGCGAGGTCTGTCGCCTCGATGCGCAGCAAGTGCTCGCCCGGGGGGGATTCCGCCGTCTCCCAGCGGTAGGCGAGCGGCGTGCCGTCGGTCCTGCCGTGGACCTGCTGGTCGATAAAGAGCTCGAGGCGCGAGACGCCCGCGTTGTCGCTCGCGCTGGCCCGCACGAGCAGAGTCGCTCCCCGCTCGAGCTGAGCGGGCAGGCTTTCCCACTCCAGGGTCGGCGGCGTCGCATCGAGGAGCGACACGGGCAAGGACACCTCGGACCCCGCCGCCAGCGAGATGGAGGCCTCGTGGGTCAGGTAGCCGGGGTAGGAGACCTCGAGATGCCACTCCCCGGGTGGGAGTGAGAGGTCGATAGGCGTCTGGCCGCGCGGCTGGCCGCTCACCACGATCGCCGCACCCTCCGGCGTGCTTCTGATCCGCAGGAGACCGGTTGGCAGCGCTGTCGGCGCCGGTTGGTGTTGACGTAATATTCCGCCACAGGCGATGCAGAACAGCGACAGGAAGATAAGCAAAGGCCAGCCTGGCGGCCTTGGTAGCCTCTTCTTCATGCCGTCGATTATAGCCTTTTTGAGAGGCTTGTCCAGGTTCAACAGGGTGCGGATGTTGCCCAGTGCCTTCGAGGGTGTTATAATGGCCGTGTTGTGTTGCCCGGTGCCGCGAGGCCACCGGGCCGCGGGATGGAGAGGTTCGCTTCGGCCCTCGCCGAGCGTGCAACAGGAGAGCCCTACATGCTCGAGGAGCTTGTCAGAGCCGTAAAGGATGCCTACTCTGGCCTGGCTGCCAGGCAGCACGTGGCGGCAATCAGCCAGTATCACCGTATTCAGGCGAGCCCAGGGTACCGGGCGGCGGCAGGCTACTGCCTGGCCCAGCTTCGCTCATGGGGCGTCGATGCGGAGATGCTCTCCTTCCCGGCCAACGATCGGACCTCCTACTGGGCGTGTCGCCTGTTTCAGGAGTGGGATGCCTCGGAGGCCACCCTCGACCTGATCAGCCCAGAGGCGGAGCAGCGGCGGCTGGCGGACTTTCGCGAGGAGAAGACGGCCCTGATCCAGCGCAGTGCCGCCTTCGAGGGCGAGGCGGAGGTCGTCGCTGTCGAAGGCGGGGACAGAGAGGCGGACTATGCCGGCCTCGATGTGGCGGGAAAAGTGGTGCTGGCCCGAGGGGATATCGGCAAAGTATACCGCCTTGCCGTGCAGCAGCGGGGGGCTGCGGGCATACTCTACGACGGGATGCGGGAGCTGCCGCCGGTCCGTGAGCGCATAGACCTGCCGGATGCCCGCCAGTACACCTCCTTCTGGTGGCGGTCCGAGCAGGAGCCCAGGTGCTTTGGCTTTGTGCTCACCCCTCGGCAGGGGGATCACTTGCGTCGCCTGGCGCAGGAGGCGGCGAAGCAGGGCTCCGGGGCGCCTCGGGTACGCGCCAGGGTGGTGAGCCGCCTGTACGATGGGGAGATCGAGGTCGTCTCGGCGCTCATACCCGGCGACACGGACCAGGAGGTCATCATCATCGCCCATCTCTGCCATCCCCAGCCCTCGGCTAACGACAACGCGTCGGGCGCCGCCGCAGCCCTGGAGGCGGCGCGCACGCTCCAGCATCTGATCGATTCGGGGACTCTGCCGCGGCCGCGGCGCTCCATCCGCCTGCTATGGGTCCCCGAGATGACCGGCACCTTCGCCTACCTGGCGACCAACGAGGACCGTATGCAGCGGATGGTTGCCGGCGTGAATCTGGACATGGTCGGCGAGAGACAGGAGTTGTGCGGCAGCTCATTCCTCATCGAGCGGCCCCCGGAGGCCACGGCCAGCTATGTGAGCGACCTGGCGGAGGTGCTCCGCGACGCCCTCGAGGACCGTGCCAGCTCGCTGAGCGGCACCGGCACCTACCCGCTCGTGCGGCAGGCCGTTACGGCGTTTTCGGGGGGCAGCGACCACTACATCCTGTCCGACCCGACCGTGGGCGTCCCGACGCCGATGCTCATCCAGTGGCCGGACCGCTTCTATCACACCTCGGAGGATACCACCGACAAGGTAGATCCGGCGATGCTGGCGCTCGCTGGGGGGCTGGCGACGGCATACGCCTGCTTCATCGCCCGGGCCGGCGAGGCGGAAGCCCGCTGGCTGGTCGGGCTGGTGGCTGCCCGGGGCAAGGCGCGGCTGGTGCAGGTGGCGCAGGACGGGCTGACGCGAGCCTTTGAGGCGACGTCGCCGGAGGCGCTGGCGCGCGAGGCGCGTCGGGTGGAGAGGGAGCTGGCCTTCCGGGCGGACCGCACGGTGGCGGCGCTGGAGTCGATCCTGCGGCTGGCGCCCGAGGCGACCCCGGCAGTTGAGCAGGCGGTCGCCGCTATAGAGGCCGCCCATGCCTGCGAGCAGCAGGCTCTGGCGGCCCAGGTGTCCTGGGTTGCCAGGGCGCGCCGCTTCCCCAAGGCCGCGCTGACGGTGGAGGAGGCGCCGGATGAGTGGAAGGCGCGGGCGGAGGGCAGGGTATACCGCCGTGCCATGCGTGGGCCGGTCGGGATGGGTGACCTGGAGGTCCGTCTGTCGCCGGAGGATCGCGCAGTGCTGGAAGAGCTGAGGGAGTCGCATGGCGCTGCGCTGCGGGTTCTTGGGACGGTCATGCTCTACTGGATGGATGGCCGGCGCAACCTGCGCGAGGTTGCGGACCTTGCCGAGTGCGAGACCGGCCTCCGAGACCTGGAGGCCATGGTTCGTCTGGCTGAGCTGATGGAGCGGGCGGGACTGCTGGTGACCGCCTGAGCCTGTCATCCTGGGAAGGATTGGGCAGATGTACCTGGGTCCGGAGCCGAGGCGATCGCGGGGGCCGTGGCGGTTCTTCCTGTTGCTGGCAGCACTCATTGCGGTGGGCTGGTACATCTACACAAGCAGGCCTGAGGCCGTGCGGGAGTTGCTATCCCATCTTCCGGCGGAGCGGTTGCCGGAGGAGATGCGACCCAAGCCCACAGCCACGCCTACGATCCGCCCCATCACTGCAGCAGAGCTGATCGCACAGGGGGATGAGCTCTTCGCGGCGGGGCGGATGGGCGAAGCAGCGATGGAGTATGAGAGGGCGACGCAGGCCGAGCCGTTCAGCGATCGGGCTCATGCTCGCCGGGCGCTGGCGCTTGTCCTGAGGGGGCAGCACAGCGCGGCGCTGGATGCGGCCCGCCGGGCGGTGGAGATTGACGCCAACTCGGCCGAGAACCAGGCCATTCTTGGTATGATCCTGGACTGGAGCGGCGACCCCGAGCAGGCGGTGCTGGCGTGCCTGAAAGCTGTGGAGCTCGATCCGAAGCTGCCGATGGCGCACGCCTTTCTCGCGGAGGCCTATGCGGATTCGGACCGCCCCCAAAAGGCGATGGAGGCGGCAGAGCGGGCGGTCGAGTTGGGGCCCGATGACGTCTGGGCGCGGCGAAACCTGGCCTACGTCTACGAGAAGATGGGCTACTACGAGCGGGCGATCGAGGAGTACCAGCGGGCGGTCGCGGTGCACCCCAAAATGGGGTTTCTGTATCTGTCTCTGGGGCGCAACTATGTGGCCCTGAGGCGCTTTGACGAGGCGATCGCCGAGTTTCAGAAGGCCGCCGAGCTGGATCCGACCGATCCTCAGGGCTACGATCAGATGGGCTGGACCTACTATGTGCAGGAGGACTATGAGCGGGCTATCGTCCTCCTACGCAAGGCCATTGAGGTCGATCCCAACTATGCCCCCGCGCTCGGGCATCTGGGCGTGGTGTGCTATGTGCGGCGCAACTATGAAGAGGCTATCGAGTGGCTGACCAGGGCCATTGAGGTTGGCAAGCCGAGGGTTGAGTACTACTACGAGCTGGGCTTCTCACACATCTACCTGGAGCAGTGCGACCAGGGCGTGCCCTGGCTGCGGAAGGCCCTGGAGCTGGACCCCGAGTGCGAGGTCGCCAGGAAGGGGCTGGAGCTGTGCGGTGAGGAGCCGTAGACCCGGCCGGTGAGCGTGAGAGGATCCCCATGGCGAGAAGGACGCGCCGCCAGTGGAGACAGGTGGTGTGGCTGGCGGTGAGCATCTTGATCGTCGTCGACTTGCCGGCGCCGTTCGGCCCGAGGAAGCCGAAGAACTCGCCCGTCTCGACCCGCAGCGTCAGGGCGTCGACGGCCGCCTTGTCACCGAAGATCCTGGTCAGTTCGTGGGTCTCGATCACCGCCGTCACTCACCCGGCTCCGTTCTGCGTGGCGCGGCTGCGCCTGCTGTCCTTTGTACGCGCGAACCGTGCCGGCGCGTTCTGTAGGCTCGCCCGCCGGCGCCGCGCGCCTCACGGCGCCTGGTCGTCGAGGCTGGTGAAGTAGTCGCGCACGTAGTCGCGCAGGTGCGGCGGCACACGGCCCTGCGCCAGCGCCTCGGTCGCCTGCCGGCGATACTCCTGGTAGACCCGCTGATAGGGGACGAGC
>JAIMBM010000149.1 GCA_023511475.1 Anaerolineae bacterium | reverse complement strand
GCCGGGCTCCGTTGGAGCGCGGCACAGCTGTTCGTCGATCTCGCTGCCCCGGGTGACCGCATCGCTGCCTTTGCCTTCGCCACTGGCGTGGACCCGATAGGCCGTGCCGCTCAAGGTGTCCTTGAGGCCATGGACGATGCCAACAGCCGCAAAGACCTGAAGGGCAAACTCGAGCCTCGCGCGCCGAAAGGAGCCACGAACATGGAGGGCGCCCTCGCTGCGGCCATGGCCCTACTCGCGGGCGATCGCTCTGCCAACCGGCAGGTGATCGTCTTTCTCACCGATGGCGAGCCCGACCCACCGTCGCAGCGCCCGGCGCTGGAGGAGGCCATCCGCGATGCCGGCCGGAGAGGGATCCTGGTGTTCCCTATCCTTCTCGGCAGCGACACCGACCGTGCCATCGCCGGCCTGATGGTGCACGAGACCGGCTCCATGTGCCAGGAGGTAACCGGAGCTGACGGCCTGCTCCGCGCTTTTGGGCGCGTTTTCGCGATGGTGCAGCCGGAGCGCTACGTAGACGAGTTGCAGGTTGCCCCAGGCAGCACCGTCAGCTTCCAGACCAATCCCGACCAGGCGATCACCGATGCATTTGTCATCGTGCCGCGGGCTTCAGGAGCCCAGACAGCCATGCGCGGCCTCACGCTTGAGGACGAGGACGTCCTCGGTCGCCGGTCGCTCAGTAGCGGTGCGAAGGTAACCCCGTCGGAGGCGGAGCACTACGAACTGGTCCACGTCAGCCACAACGCACCGCTGGTGGGGGAATGGAAACTGGCGCTGGGGGAGAGTCGCGGCACGGGCCTGGTGATCGTCCAGTCTCACGTGGCATTTGACCTGGTGTACCCCCGGCCCAGCGTGCTCGATTCGTTCGTGAGCCCGCGTGTCGTTCCGGTTGGCAAGCCACTGCTCATCCTTACACGCCTTAAGCGGGCGGGCAGCAGCGTCGCAGGTGCTGTGGTGTCGGTGGCGGTTGAGAACCAGGTGATCAGGCTGGACTCCGCCGGCCCCTCGGCCAACCGGGACATCTACTGGAAGCAGGTTGTCCTGACACACGCGACACCGGGCCAACCTCAGACCCTGGAGATCCAGGCGGGGGGTGAACTCGCGCCCCTCCAGCTGCGCAAGGTCTTCTCGGTCGAGCCAGCCAATGTGCCGCCACTGATAGTGGATTCGCCGAGTGCGGCGGATAGTGGCCTGCTTCCGGGGGGCAAGTTGCGGCTGGCCGCCCACTTTGACGGGAGTGTGGCCGACGCGCGCGTACGTGCCTATGTGTGGGACTCATCGGGCCACACGGCGGAAGCCGAGCTCTCTTGTCAAGGCGGCCGCTGCCAGGATGAGAGCCTCAGCGTCGAACCAGGGCGAGCGTATGAAGTGCTCTTTGTGGGCACTGCCACAACGGGCGGGCGGCCCTACACTGATGCGACCCTCGCGCGGTTCGTGTCAGGCGACGTGATCCTGGTAGATGGGCTGGACGCCCTTGGCAGCCTGGGCACGCTCGTCCCCGGATCGGCCGACCCCGCGGTGCCGGTGACGATCACCGCGCTCACCCAAGGCGGGATGCCCGACCTCTCGGCAAGCCTGGAGAGGCTCCTGCCGGTGGCCGATGGCGGGCAGGTTACAGTCTTGCTCTCACCCCCGAGGCCGGCGGGTGCCAATACCTATGTGGCGCAGCTGACGCTCCGCGGCGTGACCGCACTGCCTCCGGCTGACTATAGCGCAGAGCTCGTGCTGCAGTCGCCGACGGCCGCGGCCAGCCCGGGTCGCTCGCCTGTAGCCTTCCGCATTCCGCAACCGGTCCTGAGACTTGCCGCTGTAGGACCGCCGAGGAGACCCTCCTGTTGCGCGTGGGAGCGCGCGTCGCGGCCCGCGGACCTCATCGACCTGGGCGCCGTGGGGAGTGGCGAGGCGACCGTCGAGATTCGCTTCCGTGGCGAGTGGGTACCCAATGCGCTGGGAGTGGACGCGCGTCTCGTGTCCCTACACCTCGTGGGCCAGTCGCGACAGGTCACTCTGCCGCTGCCGCCGCGTCTGGGCGCTCTGGAGTTCGTGGGAAAGGACCTCTATCGCGTGCTCCTGACCCTGGAGTTGCCAGCCGATCTGCCTCCGGGTCACTACACCGGCTCCATTGTGCTCAGCAACCCGCATGCCGTCGTCCAGCCGGCCGAATACACCGTGACCTTCTACCGGCCACCCGGGATTCTGGGTGCTGCCAGGCAGTTCCTGCTTCCGGCCTGGTGCCTCGCATACGACTGGTTCTGGCCGTTTCCTTTCCTGCGCTGGAAAGGGCTGCTGGGATGGGGCCTGCTAACGCTCCTTCTCATCCTCATCTGGCCGGACCGCTCCGGCATGGTAGTGATTTCAGAGTTCGACCAGACCCGCAGCAGGGCCACAGCCACACGACCCGTCTATGTGGTCCTCGGAGGCGATGGTGTCCCCCGGCTGGCGAGCCGGGCCGGAGCCGCCGACGTCTTGGCCGAAGTCACATTTGAAGCGCCCGAGGGTGAGGAAGAGCATGTGCTCCTGCGGCCCAGGGCGAACCTGGAACAGGCTCAGGTTGGTTACAACGATCCTCGTTTCGGAAACTGGTGCCTGGTCCCTGAGAGTGGCGTCTCACTGCAGGCCTCGGAGCGGTTTGTGGTCCTAGTGAACGGCATACTGTACACGTTCACTCTGGAGCTCTCATGACTCAGCCACAAGGGGGATGATGCATGGTTAGCGACGAGCCTTCTGCCGCCTTTGCTCCAACCGAGCGGTCGCAGCCCGAGTCCTCCAAGCCGACGCTGGCACCTACTCTGGTCATCGGGCTGGGTGGAACAGGGACAGAAGTGGTCCGCTTTCTCAAACGCCGCCTCGTCTGGCTCTGGCACCGTCAAGAGATAGAGCAGGAACTTGCCAGGTGTCCCAGGCACATTGATCCACTCGTCTGGCAGGAGGAGATCTGGCGGCGCCACGAGTTTGAGGGAGGACCGCCGATCATCCAGCTCCTGGCTGTGGACACGTGCCCCTGGGCGAACCGGGCCGGACAGGTGTATCTCTGCCGCCATGAGTATGCCTACATTGGCGGTTATAACGCACTGAAGGTGTTGCGCAGGATTGCCGAGGACCCTTCGAGCCACCCGGAGATCAGCGACTGGTGGGGTCGAACCGACCTCTCGCTCCGCGACGGGCAGATCCACAGCGGTGCGAAACAGATACGGGCTGTTGGCCGGCTATCGCTGTATCGGCGCTACCGCGAGTTCTGGTCGCAGCTCTGGCCCAAGATCGACCAGATCTCCAGCATCCAGGCCAGACAGGACACCGAGAAGAAGGGCTATCCAGTCGCCCCTTCTGGTGAGACCAGACGAGTGTATATCGTCAGCAGCCTGTGTGGGGGGACCGGTGCCGGTATCTTTCTCGATGTGGCCGCGCGGGTTCGCACCTACCTCAAGGAGACGGCCATCATCACAGGCATCTTTGCCTTGCCCTCGGTCTTTCTCGCCGAGTTGCAGAGCGATATCCAGCGAGGCAGGATACAGGCCAACGCCTATGCAGCCCTGAAGGAGCTCAACTACTTCCAGAACAACCCTCTCGAGGTGCAACTGCCAGGCGAGGAGCGCGAGCCGGCGGTACCCCTCTTCACCAGGCTGTATCTCGTCGAACGGCAGAACAAGGCAGGAGAGTCACTCAACAGCCGACACGACGTGAGCCAGCTCATCGCGAACCAGATCTTCCTGGAGAGCATGACCGACATTGGCTCGGAGGTGTGGGCCCGTGACGTCAACGTCACCCTGGAGCGGCGCAGGAAAGGCGGACGCCTTGTCTCCTACGTTTCCAGCTCCTTTGCCAACTCCTCCTTGCTCCTGCCGCGTGATCAGATGGTGACGTACTGTGAACTCAAGTATGTGGACCAGTTGATCAGCGGGTTGGCGCCCGATCGGGAGGGCCTCGGCGCACAGATGGAGAACGACCTCAACATGGAGGCCCGGCTTGCCTTCGAGCGTCTCGCGCAGGTGGTGGGTCGCATCGTGCGTGGGCCATCTGCCACGCCTCCTGTGCTCCCGACCGCGCCGCTGTCTCTGCCGTCCCTCGGTCAGGCTGGCGGCGCGGGGCCATCGGCCCCCGCGGCGAGCGCAGGGGGAGCTATCGAGCAGCTGGAACAGGAGGTGAACAAGGCCACCGGGCAGTATGCGCTGACTGGCGGCCTGTACTTCATCGAGCGCCTGAGTGAACGCATTGCGGAGCAGGTCGAGGCGTGCCGGCTGGAGCAGGAGCGTCGTGAGCAGGAGTTGCAGAAGGCGCAAGAGGAGCTGCACAAGCTGGCGAGCCGTCGCCCCTGGGTGGAGCATATCCCCCAGCCCTTTTCGGCGCTCGTCCGGCCTCGCAGAGCTGCGTACCAAAGGCAGTTGACCACATCTCAGCGCAACCTGGCTAGAGCACAGGGCGGGCGCAACGAGGCAGTCGCTCTGAGGGAGCAGTGGATCCGGCTGCAGACCGCCCTGAGTCCTTTGCAGATACAGATCGCCGCACGGTGGGAAACTGTGCGGCGCATTCGAGAGGAGGAGATTGGCCTTGGCGTCAGGCGCCTGTTCCAGGAAGGGACCGTACGGGAGCAGCAGCCCTACGAGATGTTCACGATGGTCGTAGGAAGGGAGTACATCGAGGAGGCCCTGTGGCCCCAGATCCAGCGTCAGCATCTCGCAGCGCGTTTGCTGCAGGACGTGCGCCTGCTACTTGAGGACCCGAACCTGTGCCGCGTACGGGTGGTCCCCTCGCCCGTGACCGAGGCAGGTACGCGCGAGCACCCCCCAGCACTGGAGTTGGTGCCTTCTGAGACTGAGACCCTTACTCGCTTGCTCCGTTCCACAGCCCGCAGGGCAGTAGAGCAAGCGATCCCGAGCGAGGCCCTGCATATGTACACCTTCCTTAGGTCGCCGCACTCGGCCATCCAGACGCGACTGCGCGACTTTTTCAACCGATGCCAGCCGTTCTGGCGCTACGATCTGGACCGGGGCGGCCTCAGCGAGAGCGATCTGGAGAGGGTGGTCCTGGTGGGTGTGCGCAACGCTGCAGATCCCGACTGGAAGTACCTGCTCAGCGACTTTTCTGACTTTGAGATGGTCGACACCGACGACCCTGCACGTCTGGACGCGTGTCGCATCGAGCACGGGCTACCCATTGACTATCTTGAGTCCCTGCCCGAGATGAAGCGTCGCTACGACGAGTTCTTCCGCGACGAGGCCGGACCGCTACACCTCGACTACCGCTGGGAGCCCGACGGCGAGCTCGCCCTGCCCGAGCTCATCGGCGACCCGCCGAGGCGGCAGAGGGTCGCCATGCCGTCGCGGCGGCCTTCGGGGACAGAGGGCGAGGCTACACTCCAGGCTACCTCGATGGGTACGGGCATGGGGCAGGAGCAGCCAGCTTCGGCAGTCGGCGGCGACGAGCCCTTTGAGTCAGACGAGGAGGAACTCACTGGCAAAGCCGGCACCGCGGTAGCCGGAGAGGAGGGTGAGGAGCCAGAGACAGGATACGGTGAGCGGCCCGGCATCAGTATCTTCGATCTCTAGGAGGCCAGGTGACAGACCCAGTCTCGGACACGGCGGTCGTCAACCGCTGCCTTGTCGTGGGTGTCGGACGCTTTGGCGCCCGGGTGCTGGCACACCTGTGGCAGCGGCTGCGCTTCCAGGATGCTTACCGGCCGCAGGCGCGTCGGAGGCTGCCGCGCCTGCAGGACGTGGTGGCCATGGCACTGCTCCTTCCCGATTCGGCGTCGGGAATCGTGATTGGGCGCCCAGATCCCGCGAAATGGGCCACGAGAGACGTCTTGCGGCGCATCGCATCCGGATCAGAGGAGCGCTCTGGCGCAAGGGACATCCTGGCGACCCTGGCTGCGGATCAACAGTGTCTTGGCAAAGCCAGCGGCGAATCCCGCGAAGCCTGGTTTGAGGTGGCTGTGGACTGCCAGCGGGCGCTGGGCGACTATCTGACGCTGCTCGCAGACAGGGCGCGCGTTGAGGGGGACGCCCCGGGCGTCGAGCTGCAGCGTTTTCCGATCTATGTGATCGCCGCCCTCGACGACCCCCACAGTTCGGCACTGCTCTGGCCGTTGGTAATGGTGCTGCGCGAGCGGCTGGCAGAGCTTCTGGCTCTCGACATACAGGGCCTGTTGAGCTGCGGCGCATACGCCGAGCGGCCGGAGGACCGCCGCCAGCAGGGCGCCCGTATTCATCCGGCGCTCCTGGAGCTCGAGTTCTTCTCCGGGGAAAAGTCCGAGCTCTCGCATTTACCCTCCTCGCCGGAGAAGATACAGCGGTGGCAGGGCCAGCCCTTCTTCGACCAGTGCTACCTCATCGATAGTGAGAAACGCAGCGGCACGCGCGTTCGTGATGAGGACGAGGTCGTGGCGACCCTGGGCAACGCCCTGGAGGTGTTGCTGATCTCGAATGCCACCGACGTTATCGCCGAGTGCGTGGGACCCGATGCGGAGATCTTGCAGCGGAGATACCCCTTTGCGACCCTGGGTGCAGCGAACACCTACATCCCCATCGATGAGTGGCAAGCGCGGAGCGAGTTCCGACTCGCCCTGGAGATCCTCGACACAGAGCTGCTCAAAGAGGAGCACGAACCTCTTCCGGCGGACTCCCCGGCTGCCAGCCTGCTGGCTCGCTGCTGTGACCTGCCCGCGCTCGTGGCCGAGATGGTACAAGACTGCCCCTTCAGGATGCTCGAGCCCGGGAGCCGTGGCGACACAGCCACACTCTTTCAGAGAGCTCGATTGGAGAGGCCGCTCACCGACAAGGACGGGCCGGGCCTCCCTTTGCCCGAGGTCATGGTCGATCCGCAGTATATGCGCCCGTCCTACTGTGAGGAGGACCCGGTGGAAGGGCGCAGGCGCCGCCTGCCGCCGGAGGCATGGATCGAGCGTCTGTACCGTCACTTCCGTGAGTTGGGGCTCGATCCGCCACTCATTTTCCCGGGTGACCCCGAGATAGAGCGCATCGAGGCACAGATACAGGCAGCCCAGGAGCTTCGCCAGCGTGAGGCAGCCGAGGCCGGGGCAAGCTCGCCTCTGGGACCGGGGAACCGCTTCGCGGAATGGCATGCTGCGATGATCCGGGCCTGCGACGATAGCGCCGTGCACGCGGAGGCTACAGGCGCCCAAGGAGATGGG
>JAIMBM010000148.1 GCA_023511475.1 Anaerolineae bacterium | reverse complement strand
GCCTACGGGAGGAGAGGCGTGGCGACGAGACACTACCGCGAGCAGGTTCCGAGAGTCGCCAGATGGTCGCAGTCTACACCGACGATTCTGGGATACACCCAAGACGATGGGGTGTATCCTATCATCGCCGGGGCATTTCGCGACGAGTGGTACGCGTGGGTCCCACAGTTCGGCGGCACCAATTGGACTGCCAGGTAGCCACATGTCAGCTGCCTGCGGCACAAAGTTCACTGGCAGACCGTTCATGTGCACCTCGCGGGGAAACGGGGGCCTGCCCAGCGCCTTGTCATTGCGAGCCAGCCCGCAGGGCTCGCGTAGGGGGGGCGCGAGCCGCCCCGGGAGCCATCCGCCCCACGACCCACTGCCCCCTACACCGGTCCGCCCTGCACTGCGGCGGACAAGCGCCAACCGGTGCAGGCGCGTGATCCCCGGCGAGCACCGCGTTTTCTCGATGCGCGCGCATGGGCCGTGATCGCGAAGGACACGAAGGTGCACGAAGAGAGCTGCTGCGCATGTGACAAAGCCATGGCGTGGAGTAGGACACCACCCGCCGCAGACCCACTCCTCACGCCGCACGCCTCACGTATCACGCTTCACGTTTCACGCATCACGCCTCACGTCACACGCCTCACCCCGCGCCGCCCCGCCAGCCAAAGCCCCGACGGTTTCTGTCGAGGCGCTGTGGTAGGATAAGTCATGGGGACGGGAAGAGGGACCGCCTCAAGCCAGCACACCCAGGCGGCGATGTCCCACTGGCCGAACGCCGATCACCGGCCGCTCCCCTCAGGCGCGCCCCTCGTAGTCCGGCGAGCCTTGACTGTAGCCCCTATCGGACGCGCATCGACTGCTGGGAGGGAAAGGGGGAAACACCATGTCCGAACAGCCGACCAGAACCACGAAGCCGCCACTCATCCTCTTCCTGCTTGCCGCAGCGCTCTCTGCTTGCTGCGTGTGCGGGGCAGTGGCGTCGCTGATGTCCCGGACCAGGCAACGGCCTTCTCCTGCCAGGCCTGTCGCGGCCGTTGTCGAGGCCACTACGGCTGCACCCGTGCGCCCATCGGTGCAGGCGACAGAGCACCCCTCGGCCACCCCGCAGGCTACCGCCACGCGGCGGCCGACCGACACGCCGGCACCGACCGACACGCCGGCCCCAACCGCTACTCCCGAGCCGACGAGCACGCCGAGGCCGACCAGCACCCCGAAGCCGACCCCACAGCCGGTCCTGCTCCGGGGACACGGGCAGACGGCCACGGACCCCATCATCCTGCCGGCGCCACTCTGCGTGGCCAGGTTCACGCACAACGGCGAGAGCAACTTTGTCGTGTGGGCCTACTTTGACGGCGGGAAGGACCTGCTTGTGAACACCATCGGTGCCTACGAGGGCACACGCCCCGTAGTTGGCGATGAGCTTGTGCTGGACATCGACGCCGATGGCGCCTGGACCGTGGAGATTGCCCCCATCGGCTGGGCTGCCGACGCCGCCTTCTCCGGCCGAGGCGACGCCGTCAGCGGCGTCTTTGATCCGCCGAGCACCGGGCCGTGGGAGTTCTGGCATAACGGGACGAGCAACTTTGTCGTGTGGCTGCACTGTGCCGGCGGGTCGAACCTTGTACAGAATGAGATCGGTCCTGTAAGCGGCAGCGGCATCGTAGAGTTTGAGGAGGGTCCGTGCTGCTGGGAGGTCGAGGCTGACGGCGACTGGAGCCTGAAGCCACGGTGAGTGCGGCCTTGGTAAGGCTCGCGAAGGTACAGAGGTACAAAGGATGGAGCCGAAGGTGTACTGCGACTGCGGTCCCACATCTGTAGGCGGCGTCGTCATGCGCCTCATGACCGACGGCAAGACCGTCTGGTCAGAGATGTGGACGGCCTCGGGTTGGGTGAAAGCGGGTGAAGTGCGCGACTGCTTGGTCAACCCCGCGGCCTCGCCGGAGCTCCTGCGCGCTCGGCGTTCCCGAGAGCGACTGGGTCTGGCCGGAGAGGGAGTGGTAAGCCCTCGCCCCGTGCACTAGCGGGCGCCGCCAATCGCCGTGCCGCGGGGGCAGCGCCCGCATGCGGGAAGTGCAGTTGCGGCAAGGAAGCGGGGGCGCGCGCCGTCCGGGGCTGTGCCCTCTCGCACCGTGGGAGCGTAACGGATTGGGGACAGTTTTTGCACGGAAATGAGGTCGGCGGGTTCGTAATGGGCTGGTTTCCGGGCGTGGCCGTTGGGCATAATGCAAGGCTAGCTTTCTTAGGGTATACTAGGTGTGTCACGACCGGTATCCCTAGAAAGCTAGCCTCATGCAGTATACCACAGGTTCGTTGTTTCGTGCTACCCTCCGTGTCCTGCCGGTCCGCATCCATCTGCTGGTCATCGTGACCTTCTTGGCCCTGGCGCTGTTAGGGCACCCGCTGGAGGTCAGCGCGGGTTGGCTTGTCTGGCCACCCGTAGTCTATCTGGCTCCTTCGCCGTCGCGGTCTCGCCGCCGCCGTGAGCATCATTGCCGGGTGGCAGTGGCGAGCGTATGGTCCTACGCCCGCAAGACCTGGGCTGTGCCGCTCCTGCGCAGCTGCGCCCTGGCCGTCCTCTGGCTGGGCGCCGGGCCCATGGGCTCGCCCTGGGTGATCGTGCTGCCCTGGACCGCATGGGTAGGGCTACTCGCCACCCTCCTCTGGCCGTCCCTGGCGCGGCAGCCGGAGTGGTGGCTGCTGCAGCGCGCGGTCCGCTTGGGCGAACGTATCGTTCTTTGGGTCTATGTGGCCCTGGCCCTGGTCCACGGCCTGCGCCATTTCGGCCCTGGTCCGGTGGGGAAGGTGCTCGGCCAGGGTGTCTGTCTGGGTGTTGCTCCCTCAGTCACGGTCACCCATGATGAGGCGCATAACTGCTACAGCGCCGAGTTGCAGGGCCGGTTCACCCTGGCCGTGGCGGATGATGACCCCTTCCGTCTGCGGCTGTTGGTGCTTTTCCTGCGCCTCCTGGAGGTCCCAGACGAACACCGAGGCAGCCGCCGCACCCGGGATGGCCGGACGCCTTTTGTGCGTCAGCAATACCTGGCACAGGCGCTTGGCATTCCGCAACCCGACCTCAGTCGTTGGGAGGGGTATTGGCACGATGGCGACTGGCGACGGCTGCTCAGCCAGATGGCGAAGGAAGTGCTGACCCTGGAGTTGCAGCAGCGCATCATCGAGACCTGGGCCCATTGGCCGGGTTGGGGGGTCGAGCAGGTGCACCGTTTTCTGGTGGCGCGGGGCGTAGCGGTGACCGAAAGCCAGGTGCGACAGGCGGCCCACGAGAGTGGCTGGCAGATCGTACGGCAGGTATTGGCGCGGCTGTGCGCGCAGGGCGCCGAGGAACTGCGCCTGCGTGACGACTGGCTGGTGGGCGACATTCTGGCCCTGATGCAGCGCCTGTTGGGGAGACTGGAGGAGGGACAGGAACGGACTCCTGAGGAGCAGTTGGACCTGGAGGCCTGGCAAGCGGCGCTGGCCGAGACAGGGCTGCAGGCGCGGCCGCCTGGGCAGGCGCAGCCGTGGCTAGAGCGTCTCGAGCAGGTACTGTTCCGACCCTGGCAGGAGGTCACGACGGAGCAAGTACGGTGCCCGCATTGTGGCTCCGACCGCGTCGGGCGTAAGGGTCTGAAGCCGCGGGTGAGAAAGTATGTGGATCAGCAGGGCCAGGTGCGGAGCGTGGAGGTGTATCGCTACCGGTGTCACAACCCCGCTTGCCCGTACGGCAGCTTCACCGTCTTGCCACCCGGCCTCTTGCCCTACTCGCGTCGGTCTCTGGAAGTCCATGTGCTGGCGCTGCAGATGTACGCCTGGGGCTACAGCACCTACCGACGCACCGGCCAGGCGCTGGGCGTGGCGAGCATCACGGCGTACCGGTGGGTGAGTGCCTTCGGCTACCAGTTGCTGCCGGTGGCAGCCCTGTTTGGGGTCGTCAAGTCCAGTGGGGTGGTGGGGGTGGACGAGAAGTGGGTGCAGGTGACCAAGAACAACAAGCCTGCTGGCCAGCACCGGAAGTGGATGTACGTCTATGTGGCAGCCGACGCTTACACCTACGACCTGTTGCACATCGCCATCTATCCCCGCAACACGGCCGAGAGTGCCCAGGCCTTCCTGCTGGCGTTGCGGTCCAAGGGGTATCATCCGCGGGTGGTGATCACCGACCTGCGCCAGGACTATGGTCGGGTTATCGCCCGCGTCTTTCCCCAGGCCCAGCACCACGAGTGTCTGTTCCATGCCTCGCAGGCCCTGCATCGCCAGTTGGCCGAGATCTATGGTTGGGACGCGCTACGCACGGACGAGCGGGTGCTGACCTTGCGCGAGGCGCTGGATGGCCCGCTGCAGGCGCGGACCAAGCGGACCGCGCAGCAGCGCTATGACCGACTAATGGCCGAGCGCGACAGATGGGTGGGGGAGAAACCTGAACTGGCGGCGGTATTCAGATTCCTGGAAGGCCACTGGCCCAAGCTCGCCAACGGCATCGAGAGCGACTTGATTCCGAGGACCAACAACACCGCCGAGCTGGTCATCCGCCGCTTCGATCAACACTACCAGAGCTTCTGTGGCTTTGACTCGCTGGAAACCGCGGAGCGTTACCTGGCTGTGTTCGAGAAGGTCTACCGCTTCACGCCCTTCTCGGCGGATGCCCAGCCGGGGATCCGAGGCAAATCGCCACTACAGCTGGCAGGCTATGATGTGACCAACCTGCCCATCGCCGCTGCCTGCAGTGGCTGGGCCATCACCCTGCCCACTCATACATCCCAGGGAGGTGTCCCCAATGTGTGACGCTCCCCACCCCCGGACGTGACAGCAGGCACGCTTGGTGCTATAATCCGCCCAGAACACGCCGAGGAGATGTGGCATGACCGTGCCGGAGAGCATCAACAGGATTATCCAGATCCTGCTCTATATGCTGGGCGCCTACATGGCTGCACTCTACGTGGGCCTGGTGGTCTGGACGGCGCGGGATATCGCCAGCCGCAGCCGCGACTGGCTCGCTCGCATCCTGGCCGTCCTGCTGGTTGCCGTTTTCAATATCCCGGGCCTGCTCCTCTACATCGTGCTCCGCCCCCGCGAGACGCTCGCAGCCGTCTACGGCAGAGCCCTGGAAGAGGAGGCGCTCCTGCGGGACATCGAGGAGCAGACAGCCTGCCCTTCCTGCCACCGGCGGGTGGCACAGGACTTTATGGTCTGCCCTTACTGCCGCACCTCGCTGAAGAGCCGGTGCCCTTCGTGTGAGCGGCTCCTCAGCCCCGGCTGGGAGGTCTGCCCCTACTGCGGGCGGGACCAGGCCAGGGCAGCCAGGCCCGCCAAGGCCAGGGTTGCCACGGCTACGGCTCAGACAAGCCCTCCAGACGAGGCCACCAGCCCAACCGCTTGAGCCGCGCCAAGACCTCAGGGAGCTGATCCTCGGGAACGAGGACGGCCCGCTCCGATACCGCCGAGCCGAGACGCTGCCCTAGCTCCGCATCAGCGCGGAGAAGGCGCAGCGTTTCTGCATCTGCCGTCTGGAGCAGAATGGCGCGGCGCAGCGCAACCCTCTCGAACCGGCCCTGCCACGCGCGCAGAGCCCGGGAGACCTGCGCAGGCACCGGTCGGCCGGAGGCCCGTCGCAAGAAGCCCTCGATCTGCCGCACCTGAACGCCAGCGTTAAGGGCCCGCCACGCGCACTCGGGCTCAAGGCGGAAGAGGTCCGAATCCCCCTCGCGTCCCTGCCAGAGCGCGAACCGCTCCAGACGTGCCCGGTCATAGGCCGATGCGCCCCGCGGCGCGACCACGCTCAGGTCCTCGCGGATGACGAGAGGCGCTGCGCGCGGCGCCGCCGGCTCCGCAGCCAGCCCCAGACACGCCCGTCCGAACGGGGTGAGGCGGAAACGGTCGGCCTCGCCACCCTCCGGCCCCCCGAGCGCGATGGCGCCGAGCCAGTACAGGGAACGGACGATCAGGTGCCGCAGCAGGGCACCCTCGACGTCATCCCAATGGGCAAAGCCCTGCAGGTAGTGCCCCGTGACGGCGCTGCGGATGTACCAGGAGTCATAGTCGCCATCGGGGCGCGCGAAATCGGGCTGCACCGCCTTGATGGCCGCCACAAGATCGGCGATCCTCACCCATCCGTCAGGACACTGGCGCAGGGCGCCCAGGAGCGCCTGCCGGGCGGCCAACGGATCATTGCGCCAGCCGGTGTCCTCGCAGTGCAGAGAGGGGATGCGCCACAGCTCGTTCCACTGGGGGTCACCCTGCCAGGCGTCGAAGAGCAGAGCCTGTCGGCGGTGTGTCGGCCACTGCAGCCAGGCACGGGCTCTGGCACCTACCTGCAGCAGCCCCTGCCGACGTACGACGAGATGGCTGCGCATCGCCAGCCGCCCCAGCAATGCCAACCGCTCTGGATCGGCCGGTCCGCGCCAGCGGGAGCCCAGCGCAGCCAGAAACCCCGCCGGTAGCCCTGCGTCCGGAGACACAAGGGCCGGCTCGATCCGCAGCCGGGCCAGCACCAGCTCCATATCCAGCGTGAAGGCGTCGCACGCGTCGCGCTCCCAGGCCGGCCCGGGCCCTGGTGAAACAGATAGCTCCCGCACGGGCGACGGGTAGCGCGGCAGCGCTTCCAGCAGGTCTTGAGGCACGTAGTACAGCTCGCCGTGGTAGGTGCCCAGGCGGCCGTAGCGGCGGAACACGAGCCCGGCGTAGTAGAGCCGCTCGGCAACATTGGCTGGATGGAGCCACGGCGCCTCGCGCTCGATGGCCCGCGGACCGAGGCGACGGACCTCCCCGTAGAGGTGCGCGAAATGGTGCCCACGAACGGAGCCGCCAGCCGCCGCGACCTGCGCGAGGGCCGCACGCGCCTCCGGCCCGAGGTCCTCCAGGAAAGCCTGCAGGCGCTCCGGGTCGAGCATCGCTTCGGCCAGGCGCCCGGGGAGCGTCGCTCGATCGCCAGTCTCGACGCGCCAAAGACCTGCGATGGCCAGGATCATAACTTCGCTGTGGTCCGCCAGAGCCTCCTGCAACGTCTGCATCGTCTCACCCTGTCGAACGACCTGCGCCGCAGGCCAGAACGCCACCATGCCTGAGGTCGCAGAATACCACGGTTCTGAGGCGTGTCAATCGAGCAGGGCGTCTGAGGTTAGTTCTGATTGGCGCAGGCCGGTCTGCGCCGCTGCCACGAGCCCCACCCCCCTCGCCCCCTCCC
>JAIMBM010000147.1 GCA_023511475.1 Anaerolineae bacterium | reverse complement strand
TGAGGGACTCTGCTGGGGCGTCCGGGGCGAAGAGGTTCGCCGCTGCATCCGGGTAGGGGAGGGTGTGCCCGTCCCGCAGCTCGGCCAGGGTAAAGTCGACGGGATCGCCCCATCGCGGGAAACAGATAAAGATCCGCCCGCGGTGGGAGACCGTCACCCCGACGGGCATGGGGCCGTAGAACTCGGCCACAACCTCGAGGACGCCGAGCGCTGTCGGGGCTTCGCGCAACCTCTGGGCCATTGTCGCCTCCTTCCGGGGTTGGCCGGGCGCCCCGTGGGCGCCGGTCTGCCGTGGGGCGAGCAAGGGACGTGCCAGAGAGGCGCCGGGGCGCGGCACTGAAATCGGGGAGGCTGATCGGCATTGAGGCTAACTGAAGACCTGGTCGAGGGGGTATTCGTGCGGCGGCTCAACCGCTTTGTCGCAGAGGTAGAGGTCGCAGGGGGGCCTGCCCTTGCCCACGTGCCGAACTCTGGCCGGCTGCGGGAGCTGCTCTTTGCCGGGGCGCGCGTGCTCCTTGCTCCACGCGCCGGGGTCCGCCGCACGCGCTTTGACGTCGCGCTGGCCTGGAGTGGCGCGCACCTGGTCTCGGTCGATGCCCGGCTCCCGGGGCGGCTCCTGAGCGAAGCTCTCGGCGCCGGGGCGTTCCCCGACCTTGGCCCCGTGCAGGCTGTGCGCTGCGAGGTGCGGCTGGGCGCCAGCCGCCTCGACCTGCTGGTCGAATCGCCGGGCGGGCCATGGTATGTCGAGACCAAGTCGGTCACACTGGTGAGGGATGGCGTCGCACTCTTTCCCGATGCGCCCACGGCGCGCGGGGCGCGGCACGTCGAGGAGCTGCGCCGGCTGGCTGCGGCGGGAGGCCGCGCCGCCATCGCCTTTGTGATTCAGCGGGAGGATGCCGAGGCGCTGCGCCCTCACGAGGAAGCCGACCCGGCCTTTGCCGCGGCCCTGCGACGGGCCGCGCCGTCCGTCCGAGTGCTTGCCTATGTGTGCCGCGTGTCGCGGGAGGAAGTCACGATCGACCGCCAGGTGCCCGTGTTCCTCTGAGCAGCCCAGGCTCCAGGCCTGGACGCCCGATTTCAGCTTTCTCCGTAGAGCCCGGGTTCGCGCGTCGATGCCGTGCAGAGGCTGCCGGGGTGGCATCCAACGGCCCCGTGTCGGGGAAGGGGCAGAGGGGCACACAGGCTGTGCTCAATCGCTGTCCCTCAGCCCTTGCTGCAGGGGAGCCCATCCGCCCGCGGCAAGGTGTGGCCAGCTGGCGCTTCTGGCAGGCTGTCCGCCCCCGAATCGCCGGGAGAAGGGAGGCCAGGGAGGCGGGGGTCGGTCGGCGCCGCAACCGGCAGAGGCCCTACAGCTGACTGCTGCTGAGCCGAACCAGTGCCTTGACCAGCCGCCGCTCGCGGACGGCGGCCATGGCCTCGGCGATCCGGTCCAGTGCGAACGGGTGGTCGAGGTCCAGCCACAGCCGGGCGTCGAGCCGGCCCTGCTGCCAGAGGGTCACGACGCGGCCATGGGCCTCGGCCTCGTCGTAGCCGCCGTTGTAGACGGTAAAGCTCCTCCGGCTATGGTGGGGGTGGATGGCGCAGTCGGCATAGTCGTCGATGCCGTAGATGCCGACCGTTCCCCCCGGCCTCAGGGAGGGCAGCACGCGATCGACCTCCCCCCGCCGGCCGACCGCGTCGATGATAAAGTCAAAGCCGCCCGAGGCCAGCTCGGCGAGCGGCCCACACAGGTCGGGGGCGCGATAGTCCAGATAGTGGGCGGCACCCGCCGCCCGGCCGAGGCCCTCCCGCGCCGGGTTCCCGACCTGCACGACCTCGCCGGCGCCGAGGTTGACCGCATGCCGCACGAAGGCGAGGCCGTTGCCCCCTGAGCCGAGGACGAGCACACTTGCCCCTGCACCAACGCCCATGCGGGTGATGTAGCTGTAGGTCTCGCGCCAGGTGATGACCATGGTCGCGGCCCGGGGGTCGCACCCCTCGGGCAGCACCTGGTTGACCCGATAGGCGTGCCAGGCCTCGGCGGGCAGGCCATCCTCGCGCATGGCCTCGTGATCGCGGGCGATGCCCAGCTCGGCAAAGCCGCCCCAGTTGACATTGAGGCCCTCTATCGGCGGGGCTCCGACGCGGGTCAGGAGCTGGCCAACGCGAAAGCTGCGCACGCGCCTGCCTACGACGATGACCCGGCCGATGCTTTCGTGGCCGAGGATCGTGGGGTAGCTCACCGGCCACGGGAAGCGGCCGGAGAGGAGGTGATGGTCGGTCCCGGAGCAGGTCGCGCCGTAGAGCATCTCGCACAGCGCCTCGTACTCGCCGGGCTCGGGGTCGGGCACCTCGCGGACGAGCAGCACCCCGGGCCGCTCGATCACGGCAGCCTTCATCGCGCCTCCCCCGGCCCCCGGTACGGGCGGCCAAACGGCAGAACAAAGGGCTCCTCGAAGGGACGGAAGGGGACCATGGCGGCGATCTCGTCCAGTCGGCTCAGGACGTCCGCGGGGAGCGGGCCCTTCTCGATCGCGGCCACGCTGCTCTCGACCTCCCCGGCGGAGCGCGCCCCCGTGAGCACACAGGAGACGTCCGGATTGGAGATCGCAAAGCGCAGCGCTGCCTCAGCGATCGGCAAGCCGGCCTCGTCCAGGAGGTCGTACAAGGCACGGAACTGCTTCCGGCGCGGCAGGCTCAGCCAGCGGGCGCCACTGCGGACCTCCTCGTCATACCGGCGTGCCAGCGCGCCCTGCTGCAGCGGCGAGCCGACGATCACGCCCATGCCCAGCTCGCGGGCTGTCGGCAATAGCTCAATCTCCGCCTCCCGCCAGAGCAGGCTGTAGTTGAACGCCGTCAGCACCACGTCAAAGCGGCCCGTGCGCATGATCGGCACGATCTCGTAGGCCGTCGTGCCGCCGAGGCCCGTGGCGCGGATGACGCCGTCTCTCTTGAGGTCATCCAGCAGCTCCAGCACCGGCCCGTGATAGTCCACGGGGTCCGTCCACCAGTCGTATTGACCCGGGCGGTCGGGCTCGTGGATCATGAGGATATCGATATGGTCGCGCCTGAGCAGCCGCAGGCTCTCCTCGACCGAACGGAGGAGGCAGGCGCGGTCCTGCGGCCGGAAGGGTTGGGGGCGGCCGCCCAGCTTGGTCGACAGCACCACGGGGACATCGACGCCCTCGAGCGCGCGGCCGATGACCTCTTCGCTGTTGGCGTAGGTCGGGGCCGTGTCGATGTAGCGGATGCCGAGCTCGAGGGCCCGGCGGATGGCGGCGCACCCCTGGGCATAGTCCCCGCCGAAGGCGGAGACGAACAGTCCGCCCAGCCCGAGCTGGGTGACCTCAATGCCGGCTCTGCCGAGGATGCGGGTGTTCATGAGGATCGATCCTTTCGAATGGCCTTCGGCGCGCGGGCAGCCCAGAGTCAAATCCTGGGCTTCGTGCTCAAGAGCGATGAAATCCCTTCGAGGGCCGGACTGTCGGCAAGCCGCAGCGTCCGGCCTACTCAGCCCCCGAAGGGGGCTTGGCTCTTTTCAGCCCGGGGGTTCACCCACGGGCGGAGGGGTTGCAGGCGCTGCAGGCGGTACACCCTGCGGTTGATGACGGTTCACCCCAGGTAGAGGGGCCGCGGCGCGCCTGACGGCCCAACCTGCGCTGCACCGGTCGGCAGGCGGCTGTGCCCGCTCGCGCGGGGCTGGAAGCCCCGCGCTCAGAAGCGGCAAAGCCCCTTCGGGGCTGGGTCAAAGGCCGGAAAGCCGTTCCCTGGCGGCCCAATCGCAGGGGTGGCAGCGCCGCAGTGGCTGATCGCGCCCGACCTGCCTATTGCCCCGCGGGCAACCGCCTATCCACCCCTGCACCCCCGACCCTGGGGACAGGTCTTCCTCACCCCTGCATCCATCTTCCTGCCGGCGAGCCGCCCTCCTATTCGCCCGCTTCGGGGGAACGGCAGGGGGTCCCCCGACGCGACGGAGGCGACCCCGGGGCTCTCCATCCGACACTTCGGCAGGCGCGAAGTAGCAACGCGACGCCCTACGAAAGATATCTGGGACACCCGGCGTGGAACGTGTTGCCTGAGCCAGGCCTCGGTGCCTCTGCTAGCCCTTCGGCACCAGAATCTCGTAGCAGACCAACTGCAGGTCTTCCTGCCGGATCTCGTCCAGCATTCTGGCCTCACTGACCTCGGCCGAGAGGCCGTTCTCGGCAAAGAAGAGGTCGAGCTGCTCGGCGAGGGCGGCGACGTCATGGGTCTCCCTGAAGGCATCCCGGATGGTCCGGAGCGCAGGGTCACGCTGGAAGGGGACCAGAGGCACGGTCTGCAGGACATGGTTCACCCTGTGCCTTAGCTCCGCGGGCGCGCTCTCAAAGAGTTGCGGCTGGTTGAGCGCATCATAGAACTCTTTGTTGAGCCCGGTCATGCGCGGCCTGAGCTTGCGCCCGGCGCGCAGCGCCCTGATCTCCTGGAACACCTCCGTGGTGGCGCGGTTGAGCAGTTCGAAGATGCTGTGCTCGGGCACGACTCGGGGCCCATCGGGCGGGCAGTTGATGAGCCGGAAGATCTGCCGCTTGTCAGTGATAGGCTCGCCGCCTGCGGTCGGGAAAAAGCGCCAGAAATGCCGGTCACCGGCGCGGAAGGCGAAAAAGGTGCCTGCAATCGGCCCGGCCTTGCCGCTGTGGATGCCGAGGGGTATCTCTCTGACCTTCTCCTCGCCGACCATCTGCAGGTAGTGGAGAAGCGGGAACTTCATCTCGTCGGTGGAGACGAGTTCGGCAGCCTGCTCGAGCTCTTCGAGCGCCTGGCGCTCGCCGGCCTTGATACGCTTGAGCTCCTCCAGCGACCTGGGATGGATAGCCTCGCCCAGGACGGAGCCATCCAGCCCGACGGTGCGGTCGATGGTAAAGATGCGCTCCTGCAGGCGCTGCACCAGGCCCAGCAGCTTTTCCAGCCCTTCCTCAGGGAAGCAGTTGTAGATGTGGACGGCATCGCGGTCCGGTGGCAGGCCCAGCCGGTCGATGCGGCCGGCGCGCTGGATCATCCGCACCGGGTTCCAGTGCAGGTCATAGTTGAGGACGACACCTGCGTCCTGCAAATTCTGGCCTTCGGAAAGGACATCCGTGCAGATGAGCAGTTGCAGCTCGGTCTCCTGAAGGCGCCGCCGCTCTTCGAGGCCCTCGTCCGTATCAGGAGTGTTGGCCACGGGGGCAAAGCGCTTGATGAGCTCCTCGCGCTCGTGGACGTTGCTTCTACCAGAGATCATCCCGATGGTGGGCCTGCCCGCCCGGGCGAGCCAGGCCTCATCCTGCCGCAGGGCGTCGTAGAGATACCTCGCCGTATCCTCATAGTAGGTGAAGAGGAGCACCTTCTGCCCCTTGAGCGGGCCGGCCAGCTCGGCCTTGACGGCGGCGAGCTTGGCGTCCTCGCCGGCTTCGCCGCCCGCACTCTCACGGATGATGGCGATCCACTCCAGCAGGTCGTCGAGTATCCGAAGGTCGCCCGCGACCTGCTCGCCGATGGCTTCGAGGTCATAGCCGCTGGCCTCGACCTCGGCTAGGCTCGCGATCAGCTCGTCGATGGCCTCTGGGGGCTCGTCCGCTTCCTCAAGAGCGATGATGCGGCGGTGGGTGGGCGAGTCCAGGAGGCGCCCCTGCTGCAGCAAGGTGTAGAAGCGCTGCTGGAACCGGGCCTGGCGCTGCACGCTGACCTCGAAAGCGCGGAGCGAGCTCTCCAGCCGCTTGAGGAAGGTGGTCTTGATGATGCCGATCAGGGCGTTGTTGCGCTCGACGACCTCTTCGTCGGCCTCGATGCGGAACTGCTCGAGGTTGTAGCTCACCAGGCTGAGCCTGTCGATCTGGCCGGCAATCTCCTCATAGAGACCGCGGTAGGTCTGCTCCAGGTTGTAGTGGATGGTGCGCAGCTCGCGCCGGGGGAAGCGCACCTCGCCCTTGCCGGGCAGGATAATGGGCTCGCCCCCCTCCTGGCGCTTCTTGATGTCGTAGCGGCTGCGGCGCACGGCGGTCTGCTCGAGAAGGTCGAAGAGCTCTGCCGAGCCCTCGGCGACTCGCTTGAAAAAGCCCCTGAGGTTGGAGATGCCATAGTCCCGGTAGTAGCTCTCGGAGCCGCGGGCCATCAGCATGACCTGGTGGTAGAGGTCCCAGATGCTGTTGTTGATGGGTGTGGCTGTCATCAGAACCACATACTTCTCGCGCCTGCCGGCGCAGATGAGACGGTTCAGGTTCTCGTAGCGCCGGGTGCCGGGGTTGCGAAAGTTGTGCGCCTCGTCGACCAGGACGAGGTCGTAGCTGCGAAAGGCCCGCCAGTTGAATTCATGGCGCCCCATCTCCTCCATGGAGCAGAGGGTAGCTTTGATGCCGAACTCGTCGAGCCTGGGTGCCCAGACGGTGTCTCGGAGCTGGGCGGGGCACACCACAAGGCCCCGCGGGATGTGGCCGTGGCGGCGCCTGCGCAGGAGATAGTGCTCGAGGATGGCCATGCCGATGTAGGTCTTGCCGAGGCCGACCGCGTCGGCGATCAGAACGCCCCGGTGACGGTCCAGCAGGCGGATCGCCTCGCGCAGGCCCTCTTGCTGGAAGGAGGCCAGGTCGACGCCAACCCCCGCCTCGGGTGCGGTGACGAGGAGCCGGTCCTTAAAGTACTCGTAGAGCGCCTTGATAAACACCTCGAAGGGGGTATGGGCGGCGCTGCCGAACTTGCTCTGCTCGAGGGCCGCGATCAGCTCGTCCTTGTACTCCTCCGCCTCGGCCCAGAAGCGCTCGAACCACTCCTCGCGCAGCGCCGCGGCGACCGCTTGCTCCTTGCGCACGAGGTTCAGTTCGGCCTTGCGGGTGAGCCCGGCCTCGGTGAGGTTGCTGGAGCCGACGACGGCAACGTCCGAGAAGATATAGGCCTTGGCGTGCAGGAAGGATGGGTACAGGCGCACCTCAACGGTGGGGCGGCGCAGGAAAGCGAGGAGCGAGTCGGCGAGCGCAGCGTAGGTAGCGTCGTAGGGCAGGGCCTCGAGGTCGCCCTGGAAGTGCCGACGGTAGAGCTGGCGCAGGTCGAGGGTATCCTCACCGCGGGCAGCGATCTCCGGCGCCCTGCCGAGGAGGAGCCTGAAGCGCTCCAGGTGTGGGAAGGCCTCGTGGAGCAGCCGCCAGGCGCCAGGCTCGAAGAAGCCGGTGGCCGCGTCCAGCCGGCGCTGGCCCAACTCGAGTATCAGCCCCGCCAGTGCCCCGGCG
>JAIMBM010000146.1 GCA_023511475.1 Anaerolineae bacterium | reverse complement strand
GCTTAGGTCCGTGCCTGCGGGCGAGTCCGTGCAGCCTCAGGGCGACGATGCACGGCGCGGTGACGTGATCGCCCGAGCCGGCCAGGTATGGGATGGGCAGACACAGGCCGTCCTCCGCGCAGCGGGCGTTCACGAATGCAGATGCTTCCGTCCGCTCACCGCGGCGATTCTGTCGACGGGATCCGAGTTAGTGATGGGGCCTCACCTCGAGGGGGGCCCGCTGCCCGGACAGGTGTTTGCTGCGACGGACGCCTTCCTTCAATCGGCGCTGGACCAGCTCGGCGTCTCGGTCATCGCGACGGAGCATGTGGCGGACCATCGCGACGTTATCACGTGCGCGGCGCAGCGCCTCGCCCAAGCGGCGGATCTGCTGATTCTGACGGGCGGCGCTTCCGTGGGAGACGCGGATTACGCCCGGGACGCCCTCCATTCCATCGAGGGAGATGGCCCGCTTCTCTTTGAACGCATCTGGATGCGGCCGGGCGCGCCCTTCCTTGCGCGGCCCACGCCGAACGGATTCGCGTTTGGCTTATCGGGAAATCCCGCAGCGGCCTATGTGCAGTTCCACGCCCTCGTGGTGCCGTTCGTGTTGCGCTGGCTGGGTGCAAAAGAGGCGCGCCCGTTTCCACTCACGGCGCTCGTCGAAGGCGAGGTGCGCGCGAAGCCGGTCAAGCATACGCGCGTGCTCCGCGGTCACCTGCGCCTCCGCGGCGCCACGCTCGTGTTTCGCGCGGAGGACAGGCAGTCTTCAGGAAGCCTGACGGGGCTCGTGTCCACGAACGCCATTGCGCGGATGGACGGCGACCGCCTTTCCGAAGGCGAGACGGTTTCCGTCGCCTGGACGCGAGGATGGCTGCCGTCGCTCGGTTTGACCAGATTTCCAGATACAGGCGTGGCGCGCGCGTTGCAGGATGGCTAAAATATGGAGGACAGGCCGATTTGTGCGAAACATCGCAGAGGTGAAGCATATGAAGGTCAGAAAGGCGGTCATCCCGGCCGCGGGATTTGGCACGCGGATGCTTCCGGCCACCAAGGCCGTGCCCAAAGAAATGCTGCCCATCCTCAACAAGCCTTGCATTCAATACATCGTGGAAGAAGCGGTGTACTCGGGCATTGAGGAGATTCTCATCATCACCGGCCGCGCGAAAAAGGCCATCGAGGACCATTTCGACCGGTCGCCGGAGTTGGAATTGCACCTGGAGCAAAGCCGCAAGTCCAACATGCTCACCGAAGTGCAGGCCATTTCCGATCTCGTCAACATCCACTACGTGCGCCAGAAGACGCCGCTCGGCCTCGGGCACGCGATTCTGTGCGCGCGATCCTTCGTGGGTGGAGAGCCGTTCGCCGTGCTGCTCGGTGACGATATCATCCAGTCGGATGAGCCCGTGGTGCGCCAGCTCATGAAGCAATACACGGATCCAGAGCGCGCCCTGCTCGGGGTGCAGCCCGTCCCGGCGGCCGACGTGTCGAAGTACGGGATCATCGAGCCCGCGCGCCTCGTGGTAGGCCCGGAACCGTTCCCTGTCAGACGGCTCATCGAGAAACCGAACGAAGCCGAGGCGCCTTCGAATTTCGCCGTGCTCGGACGATACATACTGCCTCCGTCCATCTTTGATGCGCTCGAGCAGACGCCCATCGGGCACGGCGGCGAACTGCAGCTGACCGACGCCCTTCAAAAGCTCGCCGCGATGGGCCTTGTCGACGCGTACCAATTCGAGGGCGTGCGACACGACATTGGCAACCTCGAGGGCTGGCTCAAGGCGAACCTGGCGTTCGGTTTGGAAGATCCGAAGCTGGCTGCGTCCATGCGAAAGTGGCTCATGGACGATCGCGTCCAGAGCCGCCTCGCCAACTACTGAGTTCGGATGCCTAGCGCCGGGATCGGGAGAGACCGGCGCATGGATTCTGGGATAAATTGTGATGGATGCTTTTTCTCTGGTTTCATTTACATAAAGGAGTCTCCGCGTCCACCTCGAAATCGAAATTTGTCCAAAACCTTCGATTTCGAGAGGATGGAGAGCATGAGACGACCGAGCGCCTGGATGTTCACCACCCTGACGCTCAGCTTCGCCGCGCTTGGCTACACCACAGTTTTCGCGGCCACCGAAAACCAGCCCGCCACGTACACGGTTCGCCAAGGTGATACGCTATATCGTATCGCTGAAGCCCACCACCTACCGCTCACGGCTTTGGAACTCGCCAATCCCCAGTTGCCCAATCCGAACGAGATTGCCGCAGGGCAGAAAGTTGCGCTGCCCACAACCTACACGGTCCAGCCAGGCGACACCGTCTATCTCATCGCCAAGGCGCACCACCTCACGCCATCGGCCATCCTCAAAGCGAACCCGGGGATTCAGCCGTTGGATCTCCTCGTCGGCCAGACGCTGTATCTGCCCATTTCCGCGGCCAGCACCACCGCACCTCCTCCGGCGAGCGGCACCGTGACTGCAGGCGGAACCTCAGCCAGTGCAGGTCAACCCGCCTCCACACAGACCCAAGGTAACCGAGCACAGCTTCCCCAGGAGATTCTGACATACGCGAAGTCGTTCCTCGGCACGCCGTACTGCTGGGGCGGTGACTCGCCGAAGACAGGCTTTGACTGCTCCGGTTTCGTCGAATATGTCTTCGGACACTTCGGAATCCAACTGCCGAGAGAGTCGCACGATCAGGCCACGGTCGGGACACCCGTCAGCCCATCCAACCTCCAGCCTGGCGATCTTCTCTTCTTCACCGACACAGACAGTTACGCTTCGCTGTATCCCAACCACGTGACGCACGTGGGCATTTACACGGGCAACGGGGCGATGATTGAGTCCTCGTCCGCCCACAACGGCGAAGGCGTGGTCATTGTGCAAAACGTGTTTCAAAATCCGTACTATGTCTCCCACTTCTATGGGGCGCGAGACGTGATCGGATCCTGAAACCAACCGGGCGGCCGGGGCACTTGGCCTCGGCCGCCCTCCGCGTCCCCGCATGCGGGGAAAGGGCGCTGGCACCCTTTCGTCACCGCACGCCCCACCACACCACGTCCTTCCGGAAAGCGATGAGGGAAAGGCCCACAAAGACGACGATGATGCAGAGGATGTTCAGGACGGGAATGCCGACGCCCGCGTAAAAGTACGCGTAGACTGGGCTCATCGCAAATCCGCGAAACAGCTTGGCGAACCACACCGCCAAAATGACGCCCGAAAGGGTCGACGCGATGATGGTCACCCACGTGAACGTGTGGCCTGGCCCCGGACGTGAGACGGCCAATCCGACGAGCGAGATGGCAGTCGGAAGCAAGATCCACCACCCGCGCATGCCGATGGCGTTCAGCATCTTGATGCTGTTGTAGAACGGTATCCAGGCCGCCCAAGGCTTGCTGACGCCCGTCTTCTTCAACACCCGATAAAAGACGATGGACGCGTAGACGTAGATTGGCACGCCGACGACAACCAAGGAAATCAGGATGATGCCGAGAGCCAAAGCCATCGTCTGGGGCGAAGCCGCCATGCATATCCCCCTATCCCCGACTGGATTGAGAGCTGTCGCTCTCTCCTGACTATATCGGAGGCAGGAAAAAGGATCAATGTGTGGTGCTACACCCTCTTCATGCCTAAGTCAGGTGAAAGAGGGAATCCGCTCGCCGTGCGCTGCGCCCATTGCTCCAACCTGGTCCCCAGCGGACTTGGCACGGTCGCACGAGCTTCTCTCGCGTGCACGAAGTACAGATACACCTCTGGCTCCGCCCCAACCGCCTCCCGGACCGCCGCCGCGTATGTCGCGACCTGAGGTTCATACGCCCGCACCAACCGGTCGAGATCGGTCGCATCCCGCACCTGATCCGTCTTGTAGTCGATCACAGCATATCCGCGCGCATCCCGAATCAAGCAGTCGATCACGCCCTGGACCACCACCGGCGCCTGCACGTCACCCGCACGCACATCCAGTCGGTAGAAGAACGGCTGCTCGCGGTACACCTCGCCCGCCGCGAGGACGCGGCGCCCCAATGGAGAAGCGAAGAACGCAAGGACGTCGTCGGGATCAAGTGCGGACGCCATGCGCTCGTCCAGAAGCCCCTGCTCCAAGAGCGCCTGCGCCGCGCGCCTCACGTCATCCGGGTTCGCGTAAGGTTGGATAGGCGCTCGCTGCATGAACGCGTGAAACGCCACGCCTCGCTCGCGGGGCGACGCGCCGCTCTGGCGGACGAAGGCCGGATCGTCCAGGGCCTTCCGGGCGGCGTCGTGGAGGGTTTGCAGCACGGCCGCTGGCGTGCCCCGGGGCGCGATGAGCAGGTAGTAGACCCCGAGCGTGATGTCGTAGCCCAGCTCGCGGAAGGTCGGGGCGTCGGGGAACAGACGGTTGCGCTGCTCCTGGTACACGGCCAGCACGCGGGCCTTGCCAGCCTGGACATGGGGCAGGATCTCCGAGGGATGGGCGTTGAGGCCGTCGATGTGGCCGCCGAGGAGAGCGGGGACGCTCTCGGCGCCGCCGGCGAACGGCACGTGGGTCAGGTCCACCCGGGCCTCCCGCTTGAGCATCTCGAGGTTGAGGTGGAGGATCGTCCCCAGCCCCGGGCTGCCCACCCGCAGCTTGCCCGGCGCGTTCCGCGCCATCTCGAGGAAGTCCCGCATCGTCCGGGCCGGGCTGTCGGCCCGGACCGCGAAGACGATGGGCAGGTTCACCAGCTTGATGATGGGCTCGTAGGTGTCGGGGCCCTTGTAGGGCAGGTCGGTGCGGTGCGGCTGCACCGTGAGCACGGCCACCGCGCTGATGCCGATCGTGTAGCCGTCGGGCCGGGCCTGGACGACCTCCGAGTTGCCGATGGTGCCGGCGGCGCCGGGCCGGTTGACGACCGTGACCGGCGCCGGGAAGTGGGGTTTCAGCGCCTCGACCAGGTGGCGGGCCACGATGTCCATGGCCCCGCCGGCCGGGAAGGGGCAGATCAGGGTGACGCCCCGTTCGGGATAGGCCGCAGCGGCGGACGACGGGGCTGCGAGCAGGGTCAGCAGGGCGATGAGCCGGAAGCGCCGGAGACGAGCCATCGGTGTCCTCCTGTCTTGCGTCAGGGTTCGCGGACCGGGGCGCGGGCGGCCGAGAGCCACCGCACCGCCCGCACCCCCGAAGGAGCCACGACGACCAGGAGCCCCACCAGCAGGAGCCCGAGGGTGAGGGGCCGCGCGAGGACGGCTCCGAGGTCGCCCCGCGCCATGAACAGGGTCTGGCGCAGGGTCTTCTCCATCATGGGGCCCAGCACCAGCGCCAGCACGATCAGCGCCGGCTCGAAGCCGAGCTTGCGCAGCGCCCAGCCGAGGATGCCCATGAGGACGAGCACCCACACGTCGAGCAGGCTGTTGTTGACCGAGTAGGTGCCGGCCAGGGAGAGCAGCACGATGAGCGAGATGAGCACGTGCTGGGGCAGCCGCAGCAGGCTCACGAAGATCCCGATCAGCGGCAGGTTGAGGACGAGCAGGATCGCGTTCCCGACGTACATGCTGGCGGCCACGCCGAAGAAGAGCTCGGGGTGCTGGGCGATCAGGAGCGGGCCGGGCTGGATGCCGTGGATCACCAGAGCGGCCAGCAGGAGCGCCGTGGCCGGCGCGAAGGGCACGCCCAGGACCAGGAGCGGAACGAGGGCGCCGGCGGTGGCGCCGTTGTTGGCCGCCTCCGGGCCGGCCACGCCTTCGACGGCGCCCTGCCCGAAGGTCTCCGGGCGCCGGGAGAGCCGGCGCTCGACGGCGTAGGAGAGGAACGTGGAGAGGACGGCGGCGGGCCCGGGGACGAGACCGACCAGGAAGCCCAGGCCGGAGCCCCGCAACATCGCCGGCAGGGCGCGGTGCCACTCCTCCCGGGTGGGCAGGAGCTCCCGGAGCCGCACGGAGTGGGCCCGCGGCAGGGCCCGGCGGGTCTCGGCCAGGGTGAGGATCTCGGCGATTCCGAACAGCCCCATGGCCACCGGGACCAGCTCGATGCCCTGGGCGAGCTGGACGGAGCCGAAGGTGAAGCGGCTGACTCCTGACATCGGCTCCATGCCGACGGTGCCGAGGGCCAGGCCGAGCCCGAGCATCAGGGCGGACCGCGCCAGGGAGCCGCCGGAGAGCCGGGAGAGCACCGCCAGCCCCATCACGGTGAGGGCGAAGTACTCGGGTGGACCGAACCGCAGCGCCGTCTCCGCCAGCCACCCACCGACGATGACCAGCCCCAGGACCCCGAGGGTGCCGGCCACGAAGGAGCCCACGGCGCTCACCGCCAGCGCCGCGCCGGCCCGGCCTCGGCGCGCCATCTGGTAGCCGTCCAGGCACGTGATGACCGAGGCCGCCTCGCCGGGGACGTTGACCAGGATGGAGGTGGTCGAGCCGCCGTACATCGCGCCGTAGTAGATGCCGGCGAACATGATGAGCGCGGCGGTGGGGCTCAGCGCGAAGGTGGAGGGCAGCAGGAGCGCCATCGCCCCGATCGGGCCGATCCCGGGCAGGACGCCGACGACGGTGCCGATGAGCACGCCCGCCACGCAGGCCAGCAGGTTGGCGGGCGACAGCGCCACCGAGAAGCCGTAGACGAGGCCTTCGAGGGCGGTCACCGCCGGGACGCCGGCGGCGCGGTCCGGTGCCGGCCCACCGGGGCTACCGCTTGGCCTTCAGGTACTCGGCCACGTAGGAGCCGTCCACCGCCCACTTCCCGTCGATCCGCGACTTGATGATGCCCTGGGCGAGCAGGAAATCGCCCACCTGCTGGATCATGCCCGCGGCGCCGGGGTTGCCGGGGGCCGGGAGCAGGGAGAGCTCGAACCCGGGATCGACCACCTGCGGCAGCGAGAGCACGGGGTTGATGTCCACGATGTGCCGGGCCACCGCCTCGCTCACCCCCAGGTTCTCCGCCGTCGCCCGGATGGCGATGCTCCGGTCCCGGGTGAAGGCCTCGTAGGCCAGGTCCACGACGCGCACCAGCCGGCGCATCCCTTCCGGGTTCGCCTTCGCCCACTTCTCGCGCACCACCCAGTGATCGGAGGTGTTCAGTCCCAGGTCCCGGGTGCGCGTGAGGACCCGGCCGCCCAGGGCCTCCATCTTGGAGATCCAGGGCTCCCAGGCGTAGGCGCCGTCCACGTCCTTGTTGGCGAAGGCCGGCACCATGTTGGTGATGTCCATGTGGACCATCTGGACGTCGCCGGGGGCGAGGCCCGCCTTCTGGATGGCCGTGACGAGCCCGATGTGGGCGCTGCTGCCCCGCAGGAAGGCGATCTTCTTCCCCTTGAGGTCCCGGAGC
>JAIMBM010000145.1 GCA_023511475.1 Anaerolineae bacterium | reverse complement strand
CCTCGATGGCTCGACCATCTGCCCGCGTTGCCTGAAGAAGGGGCACATTCTCCGGCGGCTGCTGGCCATGGCCCGGCTCGCCGGGCGACTGGAGGCCACACGCGATTTCTTCAAGGGTGCGCGGGTCCTGATGGACGTCGGCGCGCGGACCGTCAGCGCCGCCGAGCTGCAGCAGGCCGCACAAGTGCTGGCCGGGCATGGGATGTCTCTCGTCTCGGTCATCTCGACTAATGCAGAGACGCAGGAGGCCGGCCGGCAGGCAGGGTTGGGCCTCGTGCTTCCACAGCCAGCGCACGCCGACAACCAGGTAAGGACTCTCCCCTTCGTCGAGGGGATCCTGCTGCGGCGCACGCTGCGCTCTGGCCAGGTAGCCCGCCACGAGGGGCACGTGGCCATCATCGGAGACGTCAACGCCGGAGCAGAGATCATTGCGGGCGGCGATGTCATCGTGTGGGGAAAGGTGCGGGGCATCGTGCACGCCGGAGCGGGCGGCGACGAGAACGCCGTCGTCTGCGCCCTCTACCTCGCTCCTACCCAGCTGCGCATCGGCCCCTACATCGCTCGAGCGCCGGAAGGCCGCGCCATGCGACCGCGCGGCCCGGAGAAGGCGTACATCCGGGATGGTGCCATCGTCGTAGAGCCATGGCAGGCGCAGGGCTAGGCGGCCCCCTCTACCGCCTGCAGGTTCGATCCATCCGGGCAGGTGCGCAACAGATGCTGCATCGCCGCAAAGGAGGAACACAGTGCCAGGACGCGTCATTACCATTACGTCCGGCAAAGGGGGCGTAGGCAAAACCACGACCACGGCCAACCTCGCCGTATGCCTCGCCCTCCTCGGCCAGAGAGTAGTCGCCATCGACGCCGACATCGGTCTGCGCAACCTGGACGTAGTCCTGGGATTGGAGAACCGCGTCGTCTACGATCTCGTAGACGTCGTCGAGGGCCGCTGCCGGCTGCGACAGGCGTTGATACGCGACAAGCGGCTCTCCGAGATGTACCTGCTGCCCGCCGCCCAGACGCGCGACAAGACGGCCGTCAACCCCGGGCAGATGGTCGAGATCTGCAATCAGCTCCGGCCCGACTTTGACTACATCCTCATCGATTCGCCCGCGGGCATAGAGCAGGGGTTCCAGAACGCCGTCGCCGGCGCAGACGAGGTCATCATCGTCACCACCCCGGAAGTGTCGGCCGTGCGAGATGCCGACCGCATCATCGGCCTCGTCGAAGCCGGCGAGAAAGGGCCCGCCCGCCTCATCATCAACCGCATCAAGCCCGACATGGTGCGCCGGGGGGACATGCTCGACGTCAGCGACGTCCTCGAGATACTCCGGATCGACCTCCTCGGCATCATCCCCGAGGACGAGCATATCATCGTGTCCACCAACAAGGGGACACCCGTCGCCCACGACATCGGGGTGCCGGCCGCTCAGGCTTTTCGGAATATCGCACGCCGCCTCAGAGGGGAAGAGGTCCCCTTCATGTCCCTGGGTGGCTCCGACAACCTGTTCGGGCGTTTGCGCCGGCTCATCGCACCGCGCTCGGATACACACTAGCCCATCATCGCCCCGCGTACGGCCATTGCGTCTGGAGGCAGCCCGGCATGTGGGACAGGTTCACAGGCAAGAAACGCGTGACTAGCCGCGAGGTTGCCAAACAGCGCCTCCAGCTTGTCCTCATCCACGACCGGAGCGACATCTCGCCGGTCATGCTCGAGGCCCTGAAGGCTGACCTGATCGCCGTCATCTCGGAGCACCTCGAGATCGATCAGGAGGGCATCGAGATCACGCTCTCCGAGAGCCGCGGACGGAGCCGCCTTCTGGCGACGATACCCATCCTGGGACGGAGAACTCGGCGATGATGTACCGAGAGCGCACCCTCTCGTTCGACTGGCTCCTCATCTGTGTCACGCTGGCGCTGCTCGCGCTGGGAATCCTCATGATCAACAGCGCGACGGCGAACGTCCCCAGAGATGGCACCGCCTTCTACAACCTGCCCGCAGTCCGCCAGGGCATTAACGCGGTTGTCGCCCTCATTGCGCTGGTCGGGGTGAGCCTGGTGAACTATCGCGTGTGGGCCCTGTGGCGCTGGGTGCTCTACGGCGGTATGCTCGTGGCCCTCGCGCTCCTGCTTGTAGCCGGCCGCGTCTTCTTTGGAGCCCAGTCATGGTTCGAGATCGGGCTGTTTGCACTGCAACCCTCGGAGCTGGCCAAGATCGTATTGATAGTGGTCCTCGCCCAGTACCTGGGCACACACGAGGAGCAGGTCAAGCGTGGCAGCGGCCTGATCATCTCCCTCCTGATCGCCCTCCCCTTCCTGGCGCTGATTTTCGCCCAGCCCGATCTGGGGACGGCAGCCGTCCTAGTCGCCATCTGGCTGGCCATGCTCTTTGTGGCGGGCGTCCCCGTGCGTCATCTGGCATTGATTGGCGTGGCGGGCGTCGTTCTCGCGCCGCTGGCTTGGGGCCTCATGAAACCCTACATGCGGGAGCGCATCCTGATCTTTCTCAACCCAACGAGCGACTCCTCTGGCAAAACGTACAACGTGATCCAGGCGCTGATCAGCATCGGCTCGGGAGGGTTCTGGGGCAAGGGCCTCGGACAGGGCACTCAGAGTCAGCTTGGCTTTCTTCGCGTGCGACACACGGATTTCATCTTCTCGGTGCTGGCGGAAGAGCTCGGCTTCGTGGGGGCGGCCCTGATCCTCGTCTTCCTCGCCGCGCTGCTGCTTCGGATCACACGCATCGCCGCACGCACTACCGACCCCTTCGGCCGCCTCATCGCGACGGGCGTCGCCGCCATGATCTTTGTGCAGGCTGCGATCAACCTCGGATTCAACACGGGAATGCTCCCCGTCACCGGGCTTCCCCTGCCTCTGATCAGCTACGGAGGAAGCTCACTCATCTCCACCTTGATCGGCCTCGGCCTTGTGCAGAGCGTAGCCATCCACTTCCAACCCCCGGAGGGCGCGTAGCGGTGCTGCGCCCCCCTCTCGGCCAATCTGTGGTATAATGGGCACGTTCTGCGCCTGCCTTCGGGCACCTTGCCCCGGCAGGAGTCGGCACTCCACCGTAGCCAAACCGCCAAGTCGGAGGTCATCGTGTCACAGCCTGCGGTGCGCGTTCGCTACGCGCCGAGCCCGACGGGCCTCTTCCACGTCGGAGGAGCCCGCACAGCCCTCTACGACTGGCTCTTCGCCCGGCACACGGGCGGCAAGTTCATCCTCCGCATCGAGGATACCGACCGCTCCCGATACCGTCCGGATGCCCTGGAGGACCTGCTGGCAGGCCTCCGATGGCTGCAGCTGGACTGGGACGAGGGCCCAGAGGTCGGAGGACCCTATGGCCCGTATATCCAGTCCGAGCGTCTGCCGCTGTATCAAGAGTTCGCCAACCGGTTGGTCGCCAAGGGAGCAGCCTATCGCTGCTATTGCCCTCCCGAGAGGCTGATCGCCCTGCGCGAGCAGCAGGCGCTCCGCGGCGAGCCCCCGGGATACGACCGGGCCTGCCGCGACCTCACCCAGCGGCAGATCGCCGAGTACGAGGCGAAGGGCGTCACCCCGGTCATCCGCCTGCGCGTGCCGAGAGAAGGCACCACCACCTTCCACGACCTCATCCGTGGGGATATCAGCGTGGACAACCGCGGCCTTGACGACCTGGTCCTCCTCAAGTCCGACGGCTACCCAACCTACCACCTCGCCAACGTCGTCGACGATCACCTGATGGAGATCACCCACGTCACCCGCGGCGACGAGTGGATTCCGTCAACGCCCCGCCACGTCCTGCTCTACCAGGCCTTTGGGTGGGACCCGCCCCAGTTCGCCCACCTCCCGCTTATTCTAAGCCCAACCGGCAAGGGGAAGCTGAGCAAGCGGAAGGCGAAAGGCCCCGGCGGCGAGGAGTACCTGGTCATGGTGCGCGAGTTCCGCGAGGCGGGCTACCTCCCGGAAGCCCTGTTCAACTTCCTGGCCCTCCTCGGCTGGTCGCTGGACGAGACGACCGAGATCTTTACCCGCGAGCAGGCCATAGCCGCCTTCGAGCTGGAGCGCATCAGCAAGGCGCCGGCAGTCTTCTCTTATGACAAGCTGAAGTGGATGAACGGCGTCTACATCCGGCAGCTTGCTCCCGAGGTGCTCGCTGAGCGCCTCATGCCGTTCCTCGCCCGGGCTGGCATCGTCGTCGACGGGGAGACGGCGCTCAAGATCGCGCGCCTCGTGCAGGAGCGCATCACCACGCTGACCGACGCGGCCGGGCTCGTCCACTTTGCCTTTGCAGACACCCTGACCTACGATCCCGGCCTGCTCATCCAGAAAGGCATGAGCCGGGAGGACACGCTCCGGGCTCTCGAGGGCTCCCGGCATGCTCTGGCGGAGCTCGACTCCTTCGATCAGGCGGCCATGGAGAGCACGCTCCGACAGCTCGCCGAAAGGCTCGGGCTCAAGGCCGGTCAGCTCTTTGGGGCCATACGCGTCGCGGTGACGGGCAGAACCGTCGCACCGCCGCTCTTTGGGTCGCTCGAGTTGGTCGGCCGAGAGAGGGTCCTCGCCCGGCTCCGCCACGCCGAAGAGCTGCTGGTCGCCAAGCCGGCCTGAGGCCACTGAAGCAGGATGCCGGCCGATAGCGCGCGCCGTGCGCCCTGCCGCACGGCACCTCATTTCAGCGTGCTCACGCAGCGTCAAGTGTCAGACGCCTCGGATTATGGTATAATAGAGCCCCGGTTGGACTGTTCGCCGCACCCCTGTGGCGGCAACGTCCAGCACGCCTGTGACAAGGGGGCTCCACCATGGCCACAACCGACACTCCCGCACCGACAGACTTTATCCGGGAGATCATCATCCGTGATCAACAGACCGGCAAGTATGGAGGCCGCGTCCACACGCGTTTCCCGCCCGAGCCCAACGGGTACCTGCACATCGGGCATGCCAAAGCCATCTGCCTGAACTTTGACCTCGCCGAAGAGTTCGGCGGCCTGTGCAACCTCCGCTTCGACGACACCAATCCGACCAAGGAGGACGCCGAGTACGTCGAAGCGATCAAGCGGGACGTCCGCTGGCTCGGTTTCGACTGGGGCGACCGCGAGTACTATGCCTCGGACTATTTCGACCAGCTCTACGAGTACGCCGTACAGCTCATCAAGCAGGGCAAGGCCTACGTCTGCGACCTGAGCCCCGAGGAGATCCGGCTCTATCGCGGCACGCTCACCGAGCCCGGCAAGGAGAGCCCCTACCGCAATCGCTCCGTCGAGGAGAACCTCGACCTCTTCCAGCGCATGCGTGCCGGCGAGTTCGAGGAAGGCTCACGCACGCTCCGGGCCAAGATCGACATGGCCTCGCCAAATGTGGTCATGCGCGACCCCGTGCTCTACCGGATTCTCAAAGCGCGACACCACCGGACGGGCGACAGGTGGTGCATCTACCCGATGTATGACTTTACCCACTGCCTGTCCGACTCCATCGAGGGCATCACCCACTCGGTATGTACCCTCGAGTTCGAGACCAACCGCCCGCTCTACGACTGGGTGCTCGACACGCTCGGCGTGTACCATCCCCAGCAGATCGAGTTCGCGCGCCTGAACCTGAGCCACACCGTGCTCAGCAAGCGCAAGCTCCTCCGGCTCGTGCAGGAGGGGTACGTGAGCGGCTGGGACGATCCGCGCATGCCCACAATCTCGGGGCTGCGCCGTCGCGGCTACACGCCAGAGGCCATCCGCGCCTTCTGCCGGCGCCTCGGCGTCAGCAAGAGCGAGAGCCTGGTCGATATCGGCCTCCTCGAGCACTATGTCCGGGAGGACCTCAACCGGCGTGCGCCCCGCGTCATGGTCGTGCAGCGCCCTCTCCGCGTCGTCATCGACAACTATCCGGAGGACCTCGTCGAGGAGATGGAGGCCATCAACAACCCCGAGGACCCATCCGCGGGGACTCGCAAGGTGCCCTTCTCGCGCGTGCTCTACATCGAGCGGGAGGACTTTATGGAGAACCCGCCCAGCCACTTTTACCGGCTGGCCCCGGGTCGCGAGGTCCGCCTGCGATACGCCTACTTTATCCGCTGCACCGACGTGGTGAAGGACCCACAGACCGGCGAGGTTGTCCAAGTCCATTGCACGTACGACCCGCAGACCCGCGGCGGCGACGCGCCTGACGGGCGCAAAGTCAAGTCCACGCTCCATTGGGTCTCGGCGCGGCATGCCATCCCGGCGACCGTGCGCCTGTACGACCGGCTGTTCCTGAAGGAAAACCCGAACGACGTCGAAGAGGGCAAAGACTTTACTGATTACCTGAACCCGAACTCGCTCGAGGTCGTGACCGGCTGCTGGGCCGAGCCGAGCCTGGCCAGTGCAGTGCCCGGCGACCGCTTCCAGTTCGAGCGCCTGGGCTACTACTGCATGGATCCGGATAGCCGGCCGGGCGCGCTGGTATTCAACCGGACGGTCGGTCTGCGCGACCCCTACGCCAAAGTGCTGAAGGCGGTGCTGGGGCAGTAGCGTCGCCATATCCCGTGACGCTGGAGTTTGCCCTTTTGAGGTCTTCATCCGTCACCACCGGCTCTGACGGTCCTGAGCCGCCGTAGGCGCTCGCGGGTCGTCGAGGCCGGTGCCCCCGCCGCAGCGGGGATCCAGGAAAAAGGGAATGCCCCGGAGGGATGGGGCAGTGCCCCTCGAATGCGTTGGCCCGCCCGTGGCACTACCGGTCCGCCTCTGAAGGGGCTGGGGTTCAGGGGCGGACAGGGGTGCTGTGCCTGTCGATGGTAGGGGCGGAACGAGAGCCGGATCGTTTCGGTCCCAGCCCCGGAGGGGCTTTTCCCTTTCAGCGCGGGGCTGGAAGCCCCGCGCGCCATGCGCCGGTCAGCTGGACTCGACCCTCCCGCCCGTTTAGGGGCGGACAGGCGGAGCCGAGACGCGTCGCCGTACGAACAGACTGTGGGACGCGTGCGGACCCCGTCGCTTGGTTCCTGTTCGTCCAACGGGACAGATGGCGCTGGCTCTGCGCTCGTGATGCTCGGGGGGTGGGGGCTCCGCTCCGCCGCGAGACCCCCTACCGTTCCCCCGAAACGGGGGAACAGGCAGCGGGCATCGCCGGGAGCTGAATCGGCGCAGCAGGCAGCGCAAACCAATCCCCCCGTGCCGGGGGGACGGTGGGGGGGGCCCGTTCCGCCGCGCCGGGACGGGGCCGTTCGCCTCTGTTGCACCTTAACAAATAAGTCCGGTAACGAACCGCGTTACAGTCGCAATGATCCTGGGCCAGCCGAGGTAGTGGAGG
>JAIMBM010000144.1 GCA_023511475.1 Anaerolineae bacterium | reverse complement strand
GGGGCCGGGGCCAACGCCCCTCGAATGCGTTGGCCCCGCTCGTGGGGCAACCTGTCCGCCCCTGAACCCCTATCCCCCTCCCCGAGGCGGAAGATACTGTTGGGTGTCTCGGGCTCCGCTGGCGCGTCGCGGCTGCGCAGGGATGAAGGGCCAGGCACAGATCAAAGGAGGCATACCATGCGCTGGGAGCATCTCACCGGTGGCACGTTCGAGCAGGCGGTCCGCGATGCACAGGGCGTCTGCATCATCCCGGTCGGCGTCATCGAGTATCACGGCCCGCACCTGCCGCTTGGCACCGACATGATGGCCTGTCAGGAGCTCGCCTGCGCCGCAGCCGAACGCGAGGCAGCCATCGTCTTCCCGCCCTACTACTTTGGCGTTAACACCGAGACCAAGCACTACCCCGGCGGCATCGTCATCAAGGACAGGCTGCTCTTCGAGCTCCTCGAGAACGTCTGCGAGGAGGTCAGCCGCAACGGCCTGAAGAAGATCGTCCTACTGAGCGGGCACGGCGGCAACCGCTACTTCCTGCCACTCTTTGTGCAGCTTGCCCTGGACAAGGGGAAGGACTATACGCCCTACTACGTCTCAGGCTACCAGGTCGACCCCGAGTTCTTCCGAGAGATCGTGGAAACCGAGCTGCACGGCCACGCCTGCGAGTGTGAGACGAGCGTCATGCTCTACCACTTCCCGCAGCTCGTGCGCATGGACCTCCTGGATAGGGAGCGCTCGTGGCCGCCCCATGGGCGCCTGAGCCACCTTCCGGACGTCTACACCCCGGCGGACTGGTACGCCAACTACCCCGAGCACTGCGCGGGGGATCCCCGGCCCGCTACCGCCGAAAAGGGCAAGGCGCTCTTCGAGACCAGGGTCATGGCGCTGGCCAGGCTGCTGGGTGAGATCAAGAGGGACACCGCTGCCCCGCGCATCTACGCCGAGTTCGGCGAGCACATCTACCGCCGATAGTGCACGGCGAGCCGGCGGCAGCCGGCTCGCCTATTCTGCCTCCGCGTAGCGCTGGAAGAGCTGCCCCCATGGCGAGGTCCGTCGCCACTCCTCGGCGATGCGCCGCTCCCTCGTTGGCCAGCGGTAGTAGTCGTGGTAAATCTCGGAGACCAGGGTGGGGATGACGACCAGCGGCGTGCGGAAGATCAGCTTCTGCAGCACCCGGGTCGGGCCGTACCAGGAGAGCCAGGCCATGGTGGTGTGAAAGTTCCTGGCCAGCCGAAAGTGCCACTGCTCCCCAGAGATGTCGTCGCCCACGACCTCGATCTCGCGCGGGTCGCCACAGCCGAGGCCGGCCTCGTGCGCCAGCGCGATGTAGCGAATCGAGAGCGGGTCAAAGCCCATCAGCCGCGCCGCGACCGCATCGATAGCTACCTGATCCGCCGACGCGAGGATCAGGTTCATCGTCACCGGGCGCATCAGCCGCGGACCCGGCCCATCGCCGGCGGTCGTGCCGTCCATCACCGCCAGGATGCCGGGGTGAATCTCCCGCTGGATCGCCAGCAGGTCCACAAGCGTCTCGTGGATCCAGGTATGCGTCCAGTGCCGGTGTGTGTTCAGCAGGCCCCCGAAGGCATTCTTCATGGCGCCGGTGGTCGTCGTATAGATGTGGCACTTGACTGTCGGCAGATGCACAATGTTCTTGCCCACGAAATAGTCCGGGATCGTGATCCCCTCGGGGAAGATCCGATCCAGCACCAGCATTCGTGCCTTGGGCACGTACTGGATCCACCGCATGTCCTGCGGCCGAAAGTTGTAGAGGACGGGTATGTCGTGGCGCCGGAAGATCGGGCGATAGTGGTTGAGGTCCTCCCCCTTGAAGGCATCGATGACCACGGTCCGGTTCTGCACACAGGAGAGGTCCTGATACCCCGCCTTCCGAAGGGCGAGGATCGTCCCTTCGAGCTGCCAGGGGGTGGTATTGGCGCCCGGGAAGGGGTAGTGCCAGGAGATGTTGTCCTTCAGGATGGTTGTAACTCCCGGTGCCAAGCATTCCCGGACTCCGGCGAGCTCTAGGAGCCGCTCATAGTCCTCCAGCACCGTCTCCGGACGGGTCCTCAGCACGGCCACTCTCGAACACTGGGCCATCCTGCCGCCTCCTCCCACAGATAAGCATCGACGGCACCCGTACCCACGCCAAGGGGCGCCGGTGAACGCGCGGAGCTGCGCCCGGAGGCACCCCGGGCGCAGCGTAGCATACCCGAAAACAGATGGGTTGGCAACCCTCGCCCCGGATGTGCGCTGGCGCCGGGCGCCAGAGGGACCTCTGGCACGGGGAGGCTAGCCCTCCGGCCTTTCGCCGAGGAGCTCCCGCGCCTCGCGGCTGAGCCGTTCCCGGGCCTCGGGCGCCACCTGCACCCCGGCAGCCTCCATCGCCAGCAACACGCTGCCGACGACAGGAAGCGTCTCCAGCAGCACCGTCCGGGCGCGAGGGGCCACAGCCCGGACCTTTTCCTCGAGCGCACCGATGAGGAGCTCGCTCCGCGACCGGAAGACGCCCCCGGCAAGGACGAGGTCGAACGTCTCATCAACGAGGCCGAGCCTGCGCGCGACGCCGGCAGCATTGGCCCCTAGCTCGCTCCCGGCGAAACGGATGATGCCGCGCGCGACTGCATCACCGGCCTCCGCCACCTCAAAGACCAACGGCGCATGCTTGGCCCGCGGATACTCAATCTGATGGCGGCAGAGTCCTTCGATGAACTCGAGGGGGTCGTGCAGGCCGTAGAGCTGCAGGAAACGCTCGGTGAGCGCCGTTGGCTGCCCCCGGCCGGTGTAGGCGGTAGCGATCGCCCGCACCGCCAGCATGACGATGTCGCCGGCGCCGCCGATGTCGCCGAGCATCGGACCTTCCCCAAAGGTTCGGAAGCGGCGACCGTCGCGGCCAACCCCGGCAACGGTCGTGCCGGTGCCCGCGATCACTACCACGCCATAGCCGGCGCGGGCACCCGCCCGCAGCGCACCGTAGGTGTCGTTCACAAGGACCCGCGGGCCCGGCACCCCAAGCCGCTCGACGACCGAGTCCAGGCGTGGCTCATCGCTGGGAAAATCCAGCCCCGCCAGCGCATAGCCGGCGCCGCACAGGTCGGTCACCGCCAGACCGGCGGCGGCCAGCGCCTGATGGGTGGCCTCGGCATAGACCTGATAGGCTCCCTCGAGGCCAACCCCCTCCCAGTTGCCGGACCCTGACCGCCCGACGCCCCAGACGTGGCCCTGCTCGTCGGCGATGAGTGCGTGCGTCTTGGTCGCTCCGGCATCGATGCCGAGAAAGAGCTGTCGCTTCGTAGGCACCATCACTCCCCTCTCCACACAGGACCGAAGGAAGCACCCCGTTCGCGGGACCAGCTAGCTGAACTGAGGCAGGTGTTGCGCGTTCACCCGCAGGAGATCGTCCAGAAGCTGCGGCGCCCGATCGGCCCCCGGACCGAGGGGATGGGCAACGAGCGCCTGCAGGGCGGCTCCCCGATCGCCGGTCGCGGCGGCCTCAGCGGCCAGCAGCTCGTAGGTCTTGACGGCGCGGACCAGACCGTCGGCCAGGAGCGGGAGCGGCACCGCCGGAAGCGGGTGGGGACCCGAGCCGTCTACGCGGCAGGGCAACTCACAGACCCAATCCTCCGGCCAGCCGGACACCGCGCCGCCATGGCGGACGTTGAGCACGTGCACGTCGCCCAGGTCCCGATGCAGCGACTCGATCAACTGCACGGCAGCTGTAGAGTAGTACGCCCCGCCGCGGAGCATCAGCTCGTCCGGCAGCACGGTGAGGCGCGGGTCGGCGTATTGGGCAAGCAGCTCCGCCTCGATCTTCATCACCTCTTCCGCCCGGGTCGGGTGTGTCGCCTGATGGGCCACGACCGCCGCCGTTCGGAAATAGTAGCGCAGATAGCCGCTCGGTATAGCGCGCAGCAGCTCTATAAGATAGGCCGGGCAAACCGGGTCCTCCTCTGCCCGCAGATGCTCGAGGTAGCCGGAGAGCACCTGCGGCCACACGTCGCGACCGTTAACCGTCGCCCCGGTGGCCCAGCTCAGGTGGTTCAGGCCCAGGTATTCGAGTTGAACGGCACCCGGCTCAACCCCCAGCCTCCCGGCGATGGCCATCTTTATGCCGATGGGGCCGTTGCACAGCCCAATCACGCGCACGCCCGGCCCGTACCGATGCACGGCCTCGGTCACCAGGCCGCTGGGGTTGGCAAAGTTGATCAGCCAGGCACCCGGGCACAGACGCTGCATGTCCTGGGCGACCGAGAGGATCACAGGGATTGTCCGCAGGGCCTTGGCAAAGCCGCCCACGCCGGTCGTCTCCTGCCCCACCAGCCCCCAGCGTCGACCCAGAAGCTCATCCTGATGCCGGGCCGCCATGCCGCCGACGCGGATCTGGGTGATCACATAGGATGCCCCGGCCAGCGCCGCCGGCCGATCGGTCGTCATCTCCAGCCGAAACGGCTCGCCCGAGGCGCGCACCATGCGCCGGGCAAAGCCCCCGACGATCTCCAGGCGCTGCGGGTCGATGTCCATGAGCCACAGCTCGCGCAAGCCCAGTCGCCCGGCACCGGCGATGAGCCCACTCACCAGCTCCGGCGTATAGGTCGAGCCACCGCCGATGACGGCAATCTTGATCCCCTGAGCGCTCGTCTCCACGTCTACCCCTCCTTGCGGCCAATCGCGGCCCGCATCAGGTCGCGCAGAGTCCGATAGCCGATAACGTGGATCCCGAGACTGCGCACATAATCCCGGAGTTCGGGGCTGGTGAACGTTCGATAGTCGGCCACGCGCGCGGCCGCATCCGGCGTGATCGCTCTCAACTCCGGCGTGTCGACTGCCGGATGGATGACCATGTGCGTGATGCCCGGTTGCAGCGAGCTGAAAACGGCCTTGGCCTGGCCAATTCGGTCCTCCGGCCGGTCGAGGGGCAGCCCACGGATGTCGTCCAGCAGCGGCACCCCCTGCTCCTCGAGCTGCTGTGCGAGGGCAACGGCTAGCGCCGCCGTCTCTGCATCCAGGCCCATAGCGCGCCACCTCGCCTCATCGAGCCGGAGCAGCATCGGCGGCACCTGCCAGGCCAGCGCCACCTCAAGATAGGCCCCGGTCAGCCGGGGATGTGCCACGGTGCCCATGTGAGTGTCAATGTGCGTGACGTCGACCCCCGCCTCAACCGCCCGCTTGACCTGCGCCTCCAGCTCCGTGCGCGCGGCCTCAGGTTGAGCGCAGGCCTGCACCTCCTCCGACGTCCTCGGGAAACAGCCCTGGGCATCCAGGAGGCCCGAGCTCGGATCGCGCGTGGAGACGGGGCCCCAGCGGTACGTCTCCCACTCGCTCGTCAGAGTCGAGTGCACGCCAACATCGACTCCGGGATGCTCCCGGCAGAAGGCAGCCGCTGCCAGAAACCAGGGGCACGGCACCATCACGGCCGCCGAGGAGACGAGGCCGAAATCGACCAGCTCGGCAAAGGCGGGGAGGGTAGCCTGGCACATGCCTACGTCATCTGCATGGATGATGACGACGCGATCGTTCTCCGCCAGGCCTAGCTTGCGCAGAACGGGGTTGGGTAGCATGCTCTCACTCCTTGAGTGCAGGCAGACCGCATTCTACGGTCCTCTTGTGACATCGTCAACTGCTCTCACGCCGGGTCGCGCCCGGGCGGCGCCTCCAGGCGGCCGGACAGGCGCCCTGGTACGGTTCGTGCTTGCCCTTCTGGCAAGCCGACCGATGCGGGAGGTGTGTACGCGTGGCCGAGCAGATCTGCGCCCCTCTGAGCAGGGTAGACGTTGACCGACTGTACATCATCGATGGCCAACCGCCAGAGACCTGGTTTGAGCTCCAGATGCGCGCGGTAGAGCTCCTGGAGCAGGGCATCATGAGCGAGGCACAGTCGCGGGTGCTCATCCAGGCGTTGGGGACGCTGGACCGGCGGGGCCTCTCCGTCCCGCCCGATTCCGGAGACCTCTACAGGCAGCTCAGGCCGATCCTTGAGCATCTGCCCTGCCCCGACTCGTGATCCCGCCTCCAGAGCCGGCGATCACACCTATGGTGGCGACTCGCGCACCCTCTATACTCCGGTGTCTACAGCGCAACCCGCCGGCCCTCAGGCAAACCGCCTTGCCACGTCCCTGCCCCGCACGAGCACAGCCGCGAGCACGAGTGCCGCCAGCACAACGTCCGCGAAGATGAGCACCATCGTGATGTGCGGCCCCATCCTCTCAAAGAGTTGACCGATGAGCCACGGCAGCGACATGCCGCCGATGCTTGCACCCATGAGAAACCACCCCGTGACGCGGCCGCTGATCGTCAGCGACCGCTCCGCAAAGGAGAGCGAAGTCGGGAAGAGCGAAGCAATCGCCAGGCCCGCGCCGCAGGTTCCCACCCACATCGCCAGCTTCGATCCGGGCCACAGCAAGATGACCGTCACGGAGAGCAGGCATGCGGCCACGTCGCCCACCAGCATCTGTCGGGGTGTCATGCGGACAGAGATGGGTATGGCCAGCAATCGTCCCACCGTCAGCGAGCCCCAGAAGGCCGAAGTCAGATAGGCCGCCCTCGACACATCGCACAACCCGAGGCGCAGCGCATAGGTGTAGATCCAGCCTCCAAAGCTGGATTCGGCCGCCACATGCAGGAAGAAGAACAGCGCCAGCAGCGCGACCAGCAGCCGGTCGTTGCCATTGGACTCGTTGCCGCTCGCTGCGGACTGCCGCGGCGGGCCCGGCAGCCGGAGGAGGTTCAGCGCCACGGGCACCGCGACGAGGGCTACCGCCCAGTAGGCCCAGTTGATGTCCCCACTGATCAGGATGGCCTGCGCCACGAGCACCGGCGAGAGAAAGGCACCGAGGCCAAAGAAGAAGTGCAGCCCGTTCATGAACGGACCGACCCCTCGACCATGCACCCACACCAGCAGCGTGTTCCCGCCGGTGTCGAGCATGCCCTCGGCCATGCCCAGGAGCGCGAGCACGGTCGCCAGCAGCCAGATCACCGGCGTTACCGGCACCAGCGCTGCCAGTGCCGCCATGGCCAGAATGGCAAAGCCCATCAGGGGATGCCCCGGCAGGCGATCATAGAGCCGGCCCCCGCGGAAGGAGCCGATGAGATACCCGAGAGACCGGGCGGTGAAGAGGTAGCTTGCCTGGCGAAGGGTAGCGCGGGTGTGTTCAGCGAGCCCAGGCAACGTCGGCCCAAGGGAAGCAGAGGTTAGGCCCAGGACAACAAAGGCCGCATAGTAGGCAATCGTGGCCGACAGCCTGGTGCCTCTCTCGGAGCGCAGGGCGCTGTCAGGCAGTGATGTGACGGATTGTCC
>JAIMBM010000143.1 GCA_023511475.1 Anaerolineae bacterium | reverse complement strand
AAACCGTTGTAGACGCAAGTCTACCGGGGGTTCGAATCCCTCTCCCTCCGCCAGGGCATCCTGGACGGGAGCCGTCGAAGAGTCTCAGATGGCGTGCGAGGCACCGGCCGGGTGCCGCACGGGACACGGGGAGATGCCAGAGAGGCCGAATGGAGCCGCCTGCTAAGCGGTTGAGGGGCTTAATCGCTCCTCCCAGGGTTCGAATCCCTGTCTCCCCGCCACGTGCCCCCGTAGCTCAGGGGATAGAGCGCAGCGCTGCGGACGCTGAGGCCACAGGTTCAAATCCTGTCGGGGGTACCAGGTTCGACCGATAGGCCCTGCGGTTGGGTGGTGCCGGCCCATGCAGGGCCTTACTCTTGCGGGCGACCCGTGGGGCCAGCACTCAACGTCACAGAGTGGTTCCCTGAGGAGGAACCGTATGTCGGCTCTGGGCGGTTTGGGGCCGCTTTCGGTGCTGGTGCTTTACACCGAGGTCGATTCCGTTCTCAAGGGCGAAGCGATCGACCTCATCGCCGATCAGGAGACGGCCCGCGTGGCCCGGGAGATATCCTCCGGCCTGCGTGCGCTGGGGCATCGCGTGGCTTGCGTAGGGGTTGTGCGGGACGTCGAACGTGCCATCGCACCCTTTGCGCCGGAGGAGTGGGTCGTCTTCAACCTGTGCGAGAGCCTCGGGGGCGACTCTGCCCTCGAGCACACCGTCCCGCCGATTCTGGAGGCGCACGGGTTTCGGTACACGGGAGCCCCCGGGCCCACGATCGCGGCCTGCCTGGACAAGGTGGGCACCAAAGAGAAGCTGCTGGCCGCCGGCCTTCGGACTCCGCGGTACGCACTTCTCTCCTCTCCTGGTGAGCCCTGTGATGTCCCCTTTCCTGCGCTCGTCAAGCCCTCGCAGGAGGATGCTTCGGTCGGCATCACTCTCGATTCGGTTGTCTCCGATTCTGAGGCGTTGCGGCGGCAGGTGGCCTATGTCGTCGAGCGGTATCGGCAACCGGCGCTGGTGGAAGAGTTCATCCCCGGGCGCGAGTTCAACGCTGCCATCTGGGGCAATGACGATCCGGAGCCGCTGCCCCTCTCCGAGATATCGTATGCCGAGATACCCGATCCGCTGCATCGGCTGCTGACGTACGAGTCCAAGTGGGTGGAGGACTCGTTTGCCTACGCCCACACACCGGGGATCTGCCCGGCCCCTGTCGACCCAGAGCTCGGCGAGCGACTGGTGCAGACGGCGCTGGCCGCCTTCAGGGTGATGGGCTGCCGCGGATACGCCCGCGTGGATATGCGCGAGCGGGGCGGTGTGCCCCACGTTCTGGAGGTGAACCCGAACCCCTCCCTCTCTTCCGAAGGCGGGTTCGTGCGTGCGGCTGGCGCCGCAGGCTATGACCAGGCCCGTATGGCCGAGCGGATAGTGGGCTTCGCCCTTGAGGTCGGCAAGACCCGCTGCACGACCCGGAGGCCAAGAGCGTGATTCCGGTCACGCCTGCCCTGCGCGAGTATTTCCGCATGGAGACCCTGGGCGCCTATCTGGGGAACAGCGAGCTGCTGGAGGTAGATGGCGTCCTCGTCGATGTCGCCAACGTGCTGCAGCGAAGGTACCGATGTGACACTTCCTGCTGCGTCTACAGGCTCGACCGTGAGGTGCATGGTCGATCCCTGGCCGGCGATTGCTGTCACCGCCCTGAGGTTCGCCTGGCTGCGGGCGAGGAAGAGGGGCTGCTCGCGCACCTGGAAGGGATCATGCGGCACATGGCGCCCGGGTCGCGGGAGATGCTGATCGGGCGCCTGGCACGCTGCCAAGAAGATCCTGGCCTGGCCTTCTCGTCTCCGGTCATCGTCAACGGGCGGCTGACCGGCCACCGTCGGCTCAGGCTGACTCCGGCCGGCGATTGTCTCTTTCGCTTTGAGGGATACGAGAACGGCCGCCCATTTGTGCGCTGTGCAATCCACGCCTACCTGCTGGAGAGTGGCCTGCCGCTGTGGGGCATCAAGCCGATGACCTGTTGGGTGTGGCCGCTGGCCGTCGTGCCACTCTACGATGGGCGGCTGTTGCTCACGTTGCACACCCGGGATACACTGATGTTCACGGGGGAAGGGCACTATCACGCGTCGCGGCCCTGCCTCCTGCACCCGCCGGAGGATGCGCCCTTTGTCTATCAGACTGCCGAGCAAGAGCTGCGGCAGCTCCTCGGGAACGATTTCTACGATCACCTGCTGAAGGCCATAGGCGAACCCGCGCCGCATGGCCTGCCTGCCTGAGGCGAGCCGATGGTCAGGGCCATGCTATCGCCAGTCCATAGCACCACCTGAGGGGCACACTCTATGCTTGAAGCGCCAACTCCTGCCGATGCGGGTAGCATCGTCGAGCTGATCGAGCAGGCCGGTGTGTTTGGGCCGATGGACGTCCAGTGCGTGCGCGAGCTGCTCGCCGACTACTTTGGGAAGACCGACGGCGGAGGCTATCGGTTCATCGTGTATCGTCGGGACGGGCGCGTGCTGGGCATGGCGTGCTACGGCGCGACGCCTCTCACCGAGGGGACGTTCGATCTGTACTGGCTGGCGGTGGCGCCGACAGCGCGTCGTGAAGGGATCGGCCGCATCCTTCTCGAGCGGGTGGAAGCCGATGTACGGCGCGAGGGGGCGCGGATGCTCGTCGTGGAGACCTCAGGCACTCCCGGATACGAGCCCGCACGCCGGTTCTACCTGGCGCGCGGCTATCACCGTCAGGCGACAATCCCCGACTTTTATGCCCCTGGTGACGATCTGGTGATCTACGTCAAGCGATTCGATACTCCCGGTGGATGAAGGACAGGTGGCGCCATCGCGCCGTGCTGGGGACGGCGCGATGGCTGGAGACCGAATGGTGCCAGCACGGTCAACCCGCTTCCGGGAGCGTGCCACGCGCCACGCGGAGGAGTCTGTCATACTCTGCGACTCTGGCGTACTCTTCTTCCCAGAAGGAAGGCGAGCGCATGGCCCGCAGGTAGCTATCCGGGTAGCCGAGGCCGCTCCAGAGCGCCTCTTTCTCCCGGTGAAGGCGCTCCTTCTCGCCGGCTCCGCGGAGGTCACACAGGCCGGTTCCTTCGCCTCCTGAAAAGACAAGGCGCGCCCGGAGCCGCAGAATCGCCTGGTCGATGTGCCCGCTCTCCCGCTCCAACCCGGCCATGGCCGACGGATAGCGGTCAAAGCCGTCTGTGGCCACGGTGACTATGTTGCGGCCTGACGGGATGTTCAGCGACCTGGCCACCCTGATCGCACCGAGGATGTTGCAGACGCCTGAGAGGCCAAAGAGGTCCACCAGCGACTCGGCGGCTCCTTCGGGCACACCGAGCGCCCGCGTCAGCACCTGCGCGCCCTCCTGGATCACGCGCAGGCCCCACAGGCAATCCTCCTCGGCAACGAGCACGGCATAGTCCGTGTTCAGCACGTTGTGGATCAGGCTCACGATGCCGTCGCCGATGCCTTCGATGCGGTGCTTGCCCCGCCGGGAGCAGGCGAGGAACGGGCACTCCCGAGGCTCAACGGCGACGACCAGCGCGTCGTCAAAGTGAGCCTTGATCTCGTCGCCCGCCGCGAGGGTCCCGGCCGATCCGGGAGCAGCTACGAAGGCGGCCACACGCGCATCGCCGAAACCAGCAGCGGCCTCGAGGATGCTGCCTCCGGTGACAAACCGATGGAAGCGGTAGTTCGCCATGGCCTCGAACTGGGCCAACACCCTGTAGCCGGGATCGCCGGCGTACCGGTCGTGGGTGCGGCGAAGGAGCTCGCGGAGGTCGCCCTCGCCATTGGGCATAAGGTCGATCCTCGCGCCGTACCGGCGGACGCGCTCGTATCGCTCGTCCGTAAGCCCTTCCGGCATAACCACGACGGCCTCGTAGCCTTTGGCCCGCGCGACGTAGGCGGCGCCGATGGCAAAGTTGCCGGTAGAGGGCGCCACGAGTGTCACCGAGCCCGGGCGCAGCTGTTCCTCGAGTTCTGCCTCCATGAGAGCGGCGTAGGCCGGACCGATCTTGTGGCTGCCCGAGGGAAAGTGCTTGCCGATGAGCACGAGGATGTTGGCTTCGACCCCGGTCAGCTCGGTAGGGAGCCTCACCACGCGCACCCGGCCTTGCTCGTCCCGCCAGTTGATACCAAAGAGGTCGGCTCCCGATGGCTCGCGCTCACGGCCATTGGGTCGCCCCTGCAACAGTGTCGGGGGCACCAGCGAGGGGTCCAGCATCTCGCTGTAGGTTGGCCCCCAGACTATGCCATGTACCGACATCTATCCTCCGCCGTCCAGGTCATAAGGTGTGATGGGTGAAGGAGTTGGTCTCTGTGTCGTAGATCCCGTACGTAGGCGGGCGCTCGCGCCCAAAGACGGCGCCCGGGTTGGCGAACAGCGTCCGCCCAATGGTGCGCAGGTCCGGCTGGTGCGTGTGGCCCGCAAACACAGCGTCGTAGCGGCCGAGGGCAGCGAGGCCTTCGCCGAACTGTGGGTAGTGGACGAATGCCAGCCGTCGGCCGCCGGCTTCGATTTCCCCCATCGGCGCCGCCAGCGTGATGTTCGGATGCTGGGCGGCCACTCGTGTCATGAGGAGGATGTCGCCGTCGTTGTTGCCAAAGGTCACGTGTACCGATCCGGCAAAGCGCTGGGCGATGAGCCGCAGAGTAAAGGGCGCGCACAGGTCCCCGCAGACGATCAGGATCTCTGCGTCTGCCAACCCTGGCAACAGGCGCTCCAACACCCAGACGTTGTCGTGCGTATCGCTCAGCACCGCGATTCTCATGCTCTCACCTCCAGGATGGGATGGTGATTCTGTTGTGGGCCCGGGGCATCTGGGATACCTTGAGCCGACCCGGTCCGCAGCGTGTACTTCTGCGCTCACGCCGCGGTGCGCCGGCGGGGCTATCTGCCGGGGAGCTTGCCAGCGAGGCGCCGGTAGACCCTGGTCAGCGTCGTCAGGCCGTGAATGAGAGGAGTCGTCCGCGTGCCCGTCGCTGTGCCTCGGCGCAGGGCCGTCAGGAACGAAGATGGGCTGTCGAAGGGCTCGATCTCCACGTAGCCCCGGCCGATCTCATAGGCTACGTGTGCGTCGCTGCCTGCCCCCATGGCCAGGCCGTGAGCCTCGGCTATGCGGCGGGCCAGCGCCGTGTTCTGATAAACGAGGTCGCGTGCGTTAAAGACCTCGAGGACGTCTACGTGCTCGATGATGCGCTCCAGGCTCTGGCGTCCGAGTGAGGAGCGTCGCAGCCTGTCCAGCGGGTGCGGCACGTAGACGAGGCCTCCCTGCTCCCGGATGGCGGCGACCGTCTCCTCTGGCGAGAGCCCAGGGGGTATCTGCCGCTCGAGAAAGAGCCCGGCGATCTCTCCCTCGGTGGTTCTGATCTCCTCTCCTACGATGACCACAAAGGGCGCCTGCTCCCGCAGCGCCAGCGCTCCATCGATGGTGTTGTGGTCGAGGACGGCGAGGCCGTCGACGCCTCGCCGTCCTGTCGCCTCCACGAGCTGTGAAAGGGTCAGCAGAGAGTCGCTTGAGTAGAGCGTGTGCACATGCAGGTCTAGTCGCATCTCTCCTACCACAGGGGACCCGCTGCCGGTGCCTGGCACAGGTCCTCCGCGAGCTTTGCAGAGTATATCCGTATCCGGGCTGCTGTCCAACCGCCAGAGGCTAGCCTGCCCAGTCCATCGGTGCCGGAGGCACAAAGCTGGAGGCGACCTCCACGGGCTCGCCCCGCTCCGCAGAGGCAGCTATGGCGCAGAGTATCTCGACCACATGGGCCGCCTGCGCCCCCGTTGCCCGCTGCGGACGGCCCTCGCGGATGGCATTGTGCAGCTCCACGAGCGCCCGCCCCCACTCGATTCCCTTGAACGGCTCGCGCACGTGTGGGACGGGCGCAAAGGGCTCGCCAAACCTGGCGAACTCGACTGGGGCGCTGAACTCCTGGAAACACCCCAGCCACAGCGAACCGGCATCCCCGTGGAACTCGAGGCCCCGCTGCCTGGTCGAGCGGACGTAAAAGTTGGTGGTGAGCCGCACGATTGTGCCGTCGGCCAGCTCGATGGCCGCGACGATCCAGTCCGGCGTGTCAATATGGAAGGGACGGCCCTCTTTGGTCACGCGGTCAGGGAACAGCACGCGGCCGCGGGCGGTTACGCGCCTCGCCGGCGCGAAGAAGGTCGTGACCAGGGTGAGCGGGTACACACCCACATCAAAGAGCGGCCCGACCTTGTAGAAGGGCTCGGGATTGGGGTGCCAGGTCTCGATGCGACCATGGTTCACCTCGGCATAGACGAGTCGGACCCTGCCGAGCCTGCCCTCGCGGATCACCTTCCAGGCTGTCTGCTGGGCCTCGCCCATGAAGGTGATGGGCGAGGAGCTGAGCCTCAGTCCTTTGGCCTCGGCCATGTCGGCCAGGGCCTTCGCCTCAGCATAGGTCATGGCCAGGGGCTTCTCCGTGTGCACATGCTTGCCGGCGTTGAGGCACTGGGCGATCACGGTGGCGTGGGCGTGGTGAATGGTGAGGTTCACCACCACGTCGACCCGGTCGTCGGCGAGGAGGTCGTCGAGAGTGGGGTAGGCCACGCCTCCGTACCTGGCCACGAACTGCTGCGCGCGCTCGGGGATGACGTCGGTGGCACCAAGTAGCTCGATCTGCTTGTAGGGCTTGAGGGTCTCCGCATAGGGTCCTGCAATGTTCCCGCAGCCGACAAAGGCGACCCTGAGTGTATCCTGCGGCATGGTAAGCTCCTTGAATCTCCGTTCAGGCGGTTGAAGAGGGGCTGATCCCAGTGGCCCATATCATACGCCATTGACGGCGTGGCGCCAAAAGGCCGAGGCGACGCTTGCCTTCTGCCCCGCACCGCGTTTCAGGAGTCCGTGCCCGGCCTGGCCGGCCCGGGTGTAGGTGAACTCCAGGGTGGCCAAAGCGGCTAGGCTCGGCAGGGACAGGGGCATGACATGCTGCCCGAAGATGCGAAGTTCACTGGCGCCGTCGATGCGCGCCGCGTCGATGAGGTCCATGGGCACCGTCCCGACCGCCTGCCGCGTCAGGAACACCGCGAACGCGCTGGCGAAGTTGGGGTCCAGGATCCCCTGATAGGTGTCCACCCAGCGGAAGGCACTAATGAGGGCGTAGAGAGGAATGAGCACGATCATGACCGGCACGGCCCAGGCGGACAAGGCGTGCAGCAAGTTGACGACCACGGCTCAGCCTCCCTTCGTCTCGGCGATCGGACGGCTTGAGGTCGGAACGGCGGGCGGCGAACCGTCCCTGCGGCGGTACCAACGGTCGGCCAGAACGGCCGCGCCCGTCGACACGATCGTCGCG
>JAIMBM010000142.1 GCA_023511475.1 Anaerolineae bacterium | reverse complement strand
GTGGTAGGCGCCGGGGATGCGCATGTGACCGCGGCCAATGGCTCGCTCTCTCTTCTGCTCGCACCAGGCGAGTTGCAGTTGTGGGAGAGGGAAACTTGAGGGAGACCGTCGCGATGGGACAGCACGACGGCTCACAACCAATGAGAGAAAGAGGGACAAAGGATGGAGCTCAGGCAGATCTACGAGTACACGGTTTCCGGCAATGCTCCCAAGGTGAAGGAGCTCACCCAGCAGGCGCTTGCCGAGGGCGTGGCGCCGGGCGAGATTATCAGCAAGTACCTCATCCCGGCCATGGCTGAGGTCGGTGATCGCTTCGAGCGCAACGAGTTCTACGTCCCGGAGCTGCTGATCGCGGCGCGGGCCATGCAGGGGGCGCTGGCCATCCTCAAGCCGCTGCTCACCGACACCGATCTCAAGCCTGCTGCCAAGGTGGTCATTGGCACCGTGAAGGGCGACCTGCATGACATCGGCAAGAACCTGGTCTCGATGATGCTGCAGGGCGCGGGCTTTGAGATCGTGGACCTGGGCGTCGACGTCCCGCCGGACAAGTTCGTGGAGGCGGTCAAGCAGAGCAAGGCCGATGTCGTAGCCCTCTCCGCGCTGCTCACTACGACCATGCCATCGATGAAGACCACGATCGACGCCCTGCAGGCAGCAGGGCTGCGCGAGCGCGTCAGAGTAATCATCGGTGGAGCACCGGTGACCCAGCGCTATGCGGACGAGATCGGCGCCGACGGCTATGCGCCGGATGCCAACTCGGCCGTCCGCAGAACCAGACAGCTCCTCGGCCTTGCCTGAAGGCAGGACGCGATGCCGGCCGCCGGCGGGTGTTGGCGCAAGGTGCCCGATCCAGCCCCGTTCGACCCCTCTGAAGGGCGGGTGTCGGGAGGGATGGCAGGCCAGTGACGCCCGCCGGCGGAGTCGAATGATACGGAGGTGTGTCCATGGCGAGTATGACCTCGCGCGAGCGGGTGCTCACCACGCTCAACCACCAGGAGCCAGACAAAGTACCGATCGACATGGGTGGTGTCGTCACCACTTCAATCTCCCGCATCGGCAATGAGAGGCTCAAAGCCTACATGGGCGTGACGGCGAGCAACGAGATCGTCAGCCAGCCTGCGCTGGACGTCGTGGTCCCCTGCGAGGAGATTCTGCGGCACTTTGAGGTAGACTTTCGTGCCGTCCGCATGCGCCCGCCGTCGGATACCGGTGAAGGGCGACAGTCGTGGTTCGTGCCGAAGGACGGCAAGGGCGTCAAGGGAGATCACTTCTATGACGAGTTCGGGAACCGCTGGCAGCTGGCCGAGTTCGATTATTCGCCCGCCGGGCCGGCCCTGGCGAACGCGACGCTCGGCGACCTCGACACCTGCATCTGGCCCGACCCCCACGACCCGGCCCGCGTCGCCGGCCTGCGCGAAGAGACCCTCGCCCTGCGCGCCAGTACCGAGTTCGCCATCACCGCCGACATCATGTGCGGCGGACCCTTCGAGCAGGCCCTGTGGACTCGTGGCTATGAGCAGTTCCTGATCGACCTGCACTGGGACAGGCGCTTTGCCGACAAGCTGCTCGGCAAGATCACGGACCTCGATATCGCACTGTGGGACGCCCAGCTCAAGGCCATCGGCGACATCGTTGATGTGGTGTGCCAGGGCGAGGACATGGGCACGCAGCACGGTCTCTACATCAGCCCCGAGCTGTACCGCAAGGTCATCAAGCCGCACCACCAGAGACTTTTCTCTTTCATCAAGGCGAACACCAAGGCCAAGCTCTTTGTCCACTCCTGCGGATCGGTCTATGCCATCATCCCCGACTATATTGAGATGGGGGTTGATGCCCTGAACCCCGTACAGACCGGTGCCAAAGACATGGACCTTGTGCGCCTCAAGCGTGAGTTCGGGAAGGACATCACCTTCTGGGGCGGCGCCTTCGAGACGCAGTATTTCCTGCCGAAAGCGACCCCCGAGGAGATTCGCGAGCACGTGCGCAGGAACATAGAGATCCTCGCGCCGAACGGCGGATTCGTGTTCGCAGGGACCCACAACATCACACCCGAGACTGCCCCTGAAAAAGCCTACGCAGTCTATGCCGCGGCCAGGGAGTTCCGGAGCTATCCGGATGGGTGGCGCCTGCCATCCTGATGGAGATGCCGCCGCCTGCCACCTGCTGCACCGGGGTTGCCCCGCCGAGGCAGCAGGTGGTGCGGATGGGGTTCCGGAGCCCCTCGAGCGGCAAGGAAGAAGTCATGGGACTATACGATCCAGATATCGGACGACTGCTTGCTGCGTTTCGGATAGAGAAGGCTGATCGAGTGCCCCACTGGGAGCTGGAGATCGAGTCTCCCACGCTGGACTACCTGATGGGCCGGCGCGTGCCTTACCTGGACTATGGGCAGCTCCTGCCGGCTGAGCAGGAAGCCTATCGCGTCGAAACCGGGCAGTTCTATCCCGAGGCAAGCAGTTGGGCCCTGTTGCCGGAGGACTATTTGGAGCTGTGCCAGCGGTGGCCGAACGAGGCAATGGGCGTCAACTGCATCTATGCGGGCACCATCGGGCCGGGTGAGCGCGGAACGGTCAAAGACTGGTGCGACCTCGAGCGCCTGCGTCCGCCAACACCGGTGGAGGATCGGGCGCGTGTCGTGCAGGCGTACATCGAAGCGGCCCGCGGCACCGGCGTGGGGGTCGCTCCGGCGTTCTTCGCCCCCTTCACCGAGACCTACGAGGCCCTTGGGATCGACGGTCTCGCCTACAAGGTGTACGACGATCGGGCACTCGTGGTGCACCTGCTCGACCTCTACACGCGTGATGCGCGGGCCATGGCCGAGGCGGTCGTTGACCTCGACATCGACTTTGTCTACATCGGCGACGACATCGCCGATAACAACGGTACCTTCCTGCATCCGAGGATGATGGAGGAGCTGTGGCTCCCGCGCCTCGCCTACGTCATCGAGCCCATCAAGGCGCGCGGCATCCCCATGGCCTTCCATTGCTGTGGGAACCTCACCCATGTCATACCCTGGCTCATCCAGCTTGGGTTTGCGGCCGTACACCCGGTCCAGCCGAACTGCAACGACATCTATGCCCTGAAGTATCAGTACGGCGATCAGATTTGCTTTATCGGCAACATCGAGGTGCCGGGGTGCCTCTCCTTCGGTACCGTCGACGACGTGGTGCGCGAGACGAAGGAGCACATCGACCGCCTGGCCTACAATGGCGGCTACGTCTGCGCATCGAGCCACTCGATAACGAGCATCGTCAAGCCGGAGAACTATGTGGCCATGCTTGAGACGATCATGAACTATGGGGTCTACCAGGCGAGGTGAAGGAACATGGGATTGCGAGACCCGGATATCGGGAGGCTGTTGGCCGCTTTCCGCATCCAGAAGGCTGACCGCGTCCCCCATTGGGAGCTGGCGATCGAATCGCCCACACTCGAGTACCTCATGGGCCGCAAAGTGCCCTACCTCGACTACGGCCAGCTCCTCCCGGCGGAGCGTGAGGAGTACAGGCTGCGGACGGGGCAGTTCTACCCCGAAGCGACGAGTTGGGCGCTTTGGCCGGCGGACTATCTCGAGCTGTGCCAAAAGTGGCCGAACGAGGCGATGGGCATCAACTGTATCTACGCTGGCACCATCGGCCCCGCCGAGCGCGGCACCATCAAAGGGTGGGGGGACCTGGAGAAGCTGCGGCCTCCGGTGCCGGTCGAGGACAGGGCGCGGATCGTGCAGGCGTACATCGACGCGGCGCGCGGAACCGGCGTTGGCGTCGCCCCGGTGTTTTTTGCCCCATTCACGGAGACGTACGAGGCCCTCGGCATCGACGGGCTTGCCTACATGATTTACGACGACCCCAAACTGGTCCTGCACCTGCTCGACCACTATACCCGAGACGCCCGCGCCATGGCGGAAGCAGTGGCCGACCTCGATGTTGATTTCGTGTACATCGGCGATGACATCGCGGACAACAACGGCACAATCCTGCATCCGAGGATGATGGAGGAGCTTTGGGTCCCGCGCGTCGCCCACATCGTTGAGCCCATCAAGGCGCGCGGCATCCCGATGGCCTTCCACTGCTGCGGGAATCTGACCCACGTCATTCCCTGGCTCATGCAGTTGGGGTTGTGTGCGATCCAGCCGGTCCAGCCCAACTGCAACGACATCTATGCCCTGAAGCGCCAGTACGGGGATCGCATCTGCCTGATCGGCAACATCGAGGTGCCGGGGTGCCTCTCCTTTGGTACCGTCGACGACGTGGTGCGTGAGACCAAGGAGCACATCGACCGCCTGGCGTACAATGGCGGCTACGTCTGCGCATCGAGCCACTCGATCACGAGCATCGTCAACCCGGAGAACTATGTCGCGATGCTCGAGACGATCATGGAGTACGGCGTGTACTGACCGTGAGTGTGAGGGTTTCTGTCGTAACTGCGGGCCGCGACAGGCCTGATGCTGTATGTGAGACTGGGAGAGGTTAGCTGAGGGATGTCAATCGGAGACGTCGTATCGCTGTGGCCACACGTGAGACCCGATTTCACGCGCCTGCTCAGGGTCTTGCGACGTGATGGACTACCCGACAGGGTGCCCTTCATCGAGCTGTTTGCAGACGCCGAGGTCATCGCAGCCGTGCTCAATGAGCCGCTTGCCCCGCTTCCGGCGACGCCGGCCGACCGCGAGGCTTACCGGGCGCGCCTGGACCAGCGCATTCGCTTCTGCCAGAAGGTCGGGTTCGACTATGTATGGGCGGGGACGCATCCGCCGCTTGCCATGTCCCGTCTGCAGGCGGATGACACGGCTGAGCTGAGCCGGGTCAAGCGAGGTTGGGTCAACGAGTCTGAGGGCGTCATCGGCTCCATGGCCGACTTTGAGGCGTACCCGTGGCCCAGGCCGGAGGACGTCGACTACTTCGAGCTCGAGTATGTGGCCAACAATCTGCCGGACGGCATGAAGGTCGTGGCCACGACGGCGGGGGTGCTGGAATACGTCATGTGGCTCATGGGCTACGCGCCCTTTGCTGTGGCCCTCTACGACGACCCGGAGTTGATCGAGGCCATGTTCGAGCGCATCGGCGACCTGCTGGCCTCGATCTATGCAACCATTTGCGACCATCCGCAGGTTGGGGCGGTCTTCCTCGGCGATGACATGGGGCACCGCGGTGGCACCATGGTGCACCCAGATCATCTCCGCCGGTACGTCTTCCCGAGGCAGCGCCGGCTTGTGCAGACCGCTCACGAACATGGGCTGCCGTTCCTGTTGCACTCCTGCGGTGACCTGCGTGCCGTCATGGACGATCTCATTGACGACGTAGGGATCGACGGGAAGCACTCGTTCGAGGACACCTACCTTCCCGTCACCGAGGCGAAGCGACTCTACGGAGACCGGGTCGCCATACTCGGGGGAGTGGACGTCGACTTTCTCGTCCGGTCCGATCCAGAGCAGGTCCGAGCCTACACCCGCCGGGTGTTGGAGGCCTGTATGCCGGGCGGCGGTTACGCCTTTGGCACGGGGAACAGCGTGGCCAACTATATCCCGGTCCGCAACTATCTGGCCATGCTTGATGAGGCGATACAGGTGGGCATCTACGGATGACCCGCCAATCCACAGGAGCCGATCGGAGGGGCCCATAGCCCGGCCCGTGTGACCAGAGCGAAGGAGCAAGCTACCCATGGCGAAGCTGACGACGCACGAGCGGGTGACTCGCATGTTTGAGCATCGAGATGCAGATTGCGTCCCCGTGACCGACTGGATCTGGGAGTCCACCTATGAACGATGGCGGAGCGAGGGGCTCCCGACAGACGTCGACCTTATTGCCTACCTAGACCTCGACCGGATCATCTGGCTCAGCAACGAGATGCTGGACACAAGCCCCCGCTTTGAGAAGATCGTGATCGAGGAGACCGATAGCTACAGGATCGAGAGGAATGAGTGGGGCGTCACCGTCAAGAACTTTAAGCCGGTCAGCACCACGCCGCAGGACCTCGACTTTGAGATCAGGGACCCTGATAGCTGGCGCAAGGCAAAGGAGCGCATGGCTCCAACCCGCGACCGTATCGACTGGGGGCGGCTGGAGCAGCACTATCGCTCCTGGCGCGAGCAAGGGGCATGGATCGTCATGGCCCCATGGTTCGGCTTCGACATCGTCAACACCCGGATGTGCGGCACCGAGCGGACCATGCTGGCCCTCGCCGAGGAGCCCGAGTGGTGTGTCGACATGTTCAACACCCAGCTCGACCTGGCGATCGCCCTCATGGACATGATGTGGGACGCCGGCTATACCTTCGACCAGCTCCTCTGGTTCGATGACATGGCCTACCGCAACGGCCTCTTTTTCTCGCCGCGGATGTACCGGGAGCTGATCAAGCCCTACCAGCAACGCGCCATCGACTGGGCCCACTCCAAGGGCATCAAGATCGAGTTGCACTGCTGCGGCAACATCACCCCCCTGCTGCCAGAGCTCATCGAGATGGGCATCGACGCGCTCCATCCCCTCGAGGTCAAGGCGGGCATGGACCCGGCCGCGGTGAAGCGGGCTTACGGGGATAGACTCGTCCTGCATGGTGGGTTCGACGTCCGGCGCTGGAGCAACCCCGAGGAGTACGAAGAGGACATTCGCCGAGTCCTGCCGGTAGTCATGGAGAACGGCGGCTACATCTTCTCCTCCGACCACAGCATCGCCGATACCGTCAGTCTGGAGAACTATCGGCGGATCGTCAGGCTCGTCAGGGAGTTAGGCCGGTACTAGTGGCTGCAGCCGCATGGGCGGCCTTCGCAACCGGCTTGACCAGCACTGCTGCCACGCTTCCCACGTCACACGCCCCTCTCCTCGGAGGACATGACCTCTCCTCCTGGGAGAGGGGTCGCTGCCGTGAACTCAGGACCGTGCGGGTACCAGATCCGCCCCAAGTGTTCAGGAGCGCCCAGGGAACAGCCTGCTCAGCCGGTCGCTCAGCTGCAACCCGATCTCATCGGCAAAGGCAGCGAGGCGACCGGCACTGACTTCTGGGGGGATCGTGTGGGGAGAGGTGACGCCAAAAGCCGCCAGCAGCGTGCCGAGATCCAGGGCGCTTGCCAGAGGGTGGTCCGCCAGTGTGGTCCTCCGGGCCCGGTTCATGACAAGGGGAAGCCCCGCCGCCAGGCCAACGAGCACGCCCGCCAGCAACGCGTCTCCCGCACCTGCCGTCGAGACCACAGGCACCTGAGCGGCAGGACAATACTCCCAGGTGCCGGATTCGTAAGCGTAGGCGCCGTGCCTCCCGGCGGTGACGACGAGGCGTGCGTCCGGCCGCAGCACGGCGGCGCAGGCTTTCAGGAACGCCTCCGGCTGGGAGGGACCGAGTTCC
>JAIMBM010000141.1 GCA_023511475.1 Anaerolineae bacterium | reverse complement strand
GGGGGGGGGGGGGCGCCGGGGGTGGGGGCCTTCGCATCAACAGTACAGACAACCCTGCCCCGAAGGTAAACTACACCCTGGAAGAGGCGGTCAGCAGTGCTGGCGCAGTCGGCGGGCTGCACCGGCCATGCCGGCCAGTATCAGCCCGACCATGGGAACACCGGGCCCGAGGCCCGTCTGCGGCAGCTTGCCGGTATCATGGCTCCCGGGTGAGGCTGCGGTCGGGGTTGGCGTGCGGGAGGCGACCTGTCCTCCGCCCGACGGCGACGGGGTGAGTGTAGGCTCCGGCGTCCGCTCAGGCGCGCCCGTGATGGGGCCGGGCGTGAAGGGCACAGCGGTAGCTGCAACGATGACAAGAGGTGTACGCGTTGGGGTGGGTGTTCGTGTGCTCGTCGGAGAGGCCGGCACCGTCGCAGTCACCGTCGGGGCCTGCGCCACCCGCTCCCGGCCTCCTGAGTTGCCGAGCAACAGCCTCAGGCCGAGATATCCGAACAGGAAGGTGCCGATCAGCAGGGCAACGACCAGAACGCCGCCGATCACGATCGTACTCGCCTTGCCCTTGGGTAGAAGGCTGCTCATGGCCTGCCTCCGGTGCCGTGTCACACCTCTATTGGGTCACCCACTCGAGCTCGTCACCGGCCGCGGTGCCGCTTGCGGCCAGGGTCCCGGCAGGCAGCTCGACGACATAGCGCGCCGCCGGGACGATCGGCCCGATGCGCCACGGGCCTATAGCGCTAGTCGCTCGTAGGATGCGATCTCCTTCGCCCACGAAGAGCAGCTCGATCGGAAAAGCCATGAAGAAGGTGTGAACACTGTTGCAGGGCCGGATGATCAGGCCATGCCCCGGCGCGAGCGCCCGGCGCCCGATCAGCCCGCGCAAGCGGGCAAACCAACTGCTCGCGACCTCAGCCTTGTCGGCTATGACCGTGCCCCGGGTCCGGTTCAGGAGACGAACCTGTTCCACGGCCAGCCTACCGTCGGCGTCCGTAGCCAAAGAGCTCCGCGCCCAGCGCAAAGCCCGCCTGCTGCAGCTTCTCACTGAACTTGGGCCGCAGCCCGGTAGGCCGGAGCTCCCCGAGCACCTTGCCTTCGCGCATGCCCGTCTCCTCAAAGATAAAGATATCCTGCATCAGGATCGTATCGCCCTCCATCCCGGTGATCTCGGCGACCTGCACGACCTTACGAGAGCCATCGCGCAGGCGCTGCATGTGCACCACGAGGTCAATGGCCGACGCAACCTGCTCCCGGATCGCCCGCAGCGGCAGGTCCATACCGGCCATGAGGACCATCGTCTCGATGCGGCGCAAGGCGTCCCGGGCACTGTTTGCGTGCGCGGTAGTCAGCGAGCCATCGTGGCCGGTGTTCATGGCCTGGAGCATGTCGAGAGCCTCGCCGCCGCGAACCTCGCCGACGATGATCCGGTCGGGGCGCATGCGCAGCGCGTTGATGACAAGCTGGCGAATCGTGATCTGCCCCCTCCCCTCAAGGTTCGGCGGGCGCGACTCGAGCGTGATGACGTGCTCCTGCCGGAGCTGAAGCTCGGCCGCATCCTCTATGGTTATTATACGCTCATCCCCCGGAATGAACGAAGAGAGCACATTCAGCAGCGTCGTCTTGCCAGAGCCCGTACCGCCCGACACGACAATGTTGAGCCGCGCATGGACGCAGGCCTTCAGAAACTCCATCAGCTCGGCGGTGCAGCTACCCAGCTTGATCAGCTCCTCGACCCCCAGCGGAACGCGCGCAAACTTGCGGACCGTCAGCACCGGCCCGACGAGCGACAGGGGCGGGATGATGGCGTTGACGCGGGACCCGTCGGGAAGCCGCGCATCGACCATCGGTGAGGATTCGTCAATCCGTCGCCCCAGCGGCGCCACGATGCGCTCGATGATGCGCATCAGGTGCGCAGCATCGTCGAACGAGTATGGAGTCCGCTCGATCTTGCCCCCGCGCTCGATATAGATCCTCTCGGGCCCGTTCACCATGATCTCGGTAACGGTGTCATCCCTGAGGAAGGGGTCCAGCGGGCCGTAGCCGAGGATCTCGGCAACAACCCGCTCGAACAGCTGCTCGCGGTCGTTGCGGCCAAGCACCAGGTTGGACGTCCGCACCAGCTCCCCATAGACCTCGGCAATCTTGCGGCGGATGGCCTCGTGGTCTGCCACATCCCCCTGCAGACGGACGTCTGCCACCACGCGGTCCCGGACCTGGACCACGAGCTGGCGAAGCGTGTCTTCGTGCGCCGCCCCTGGTGCCTGGCGGAGCCGCCCGTCGCTATCTGGAGTCGATCCCGTTGGCCTGACGGCTGGTCTGATGAGCATGCTCTTTCCACCTCACATGACCCATGCGGTTGTATGACCTGAATGTCTCTAGCCCGGATGCCGGTCTTCCCTGCCATCGCGGCATGGGTGCAGAATGGCGAACAGCCTGCCGGAGAACACCGTGCACCGCAGGCTCGCACTCGCCAACCCTACCTCGAGAGCAGGCACAGGATGCCAAGCAAGAGCCACAACAGCAGGTTCGCTGCTATCAGCACGCGGATCAGCGGTGCCTTGAGCGCAGCAGTCCACCGCTGGCCCGACCCCGACCAGTTCCGCTCGGCGGACAGGCGAAGCGCAAGAAGCTGGCGCACCTGCTGCAGATCGGGGCTGCCCGGATAGCGTGCCTGCAGTGCTTCCAGCCCCGCGGCAGCCTCCAGCCAGCGCCCCTCCTGCATCAGGAGCACAACCTGCTGATAGGCGGGGTCGGCACCGATGTCGGCCGAAGTTTCGGCGACCGCGCCGTCAAAACGGTCCACGGCACATTGCAGCTCGCCGTGTGCCTCGCTGTCACCGCCGGGCGACAGCGGAGTCGGACCAGCAGCCTCGTCGCCCACAGGATGCTCGAACATCCCCTCTCCCGTGAGCTCGTCGATAGGCATCTTCACATCGCTCTGAATGCCTCAAGGAGTGCCGGGACCGCCGGCCCGAGAACCACAGCAAAAGTAGCCGGGAGGATGAAAAACACCATCGGGAAGAGCATCTTCAGTGGCGCGGCTCGCGCCAGCTCCTGCGCCCTCTGGCGCCGCTTCACCCGCAGTTGATCGGCCTGTGCGTGCAGCGTGTCGGAAATGCTAAACCCCAGCTGGTCCGCCTGCAGCAGCACCGCCACAAGGGCGGAGAGCTCGGGAACATCGGTGCGATACACCATGTTGCGCATGGCATCGCGCCAGCTGACGCCCAGCCCGGTCTCCCTGACGGTTCGACGGAACTCTTGCGCCAGCGCGTGATCCCAGGCCTGCCCGATTCGCATAAAGGCGCTCTCCAACCCGAGACCGGCATCCACGCACACCGTCAGCATGTCGAGGGCATCGGCGAGGGCGAGGGTGATCTCCTTCTTGCGCCCCTTCATCTTGCGGTGTAGCCAGAGGCTGGGTAGCTCCGCGAAGAGCAGCGCTCCGGCAACGGCGGCCAGCAGCGCGCGTCCCAGCGAGATGGACATCGTCATCAAGGCAACGCACAGAAAGACCGTGCCAAAGAGCGCCACGAGGATGCGCAGCCCCACAAAGTCGAGCGGGCCAAGGCCATGGGGCGAGCCCGCGATCAGCAACTGCCGACGGAGCTTCCCAAGATTCCTCTGCGGCGAGAGTGAGCCAACACGTTGGAGCAGGCCCCTGATCAGCGGCTGTATCACCCGTTGAATAAAAGGTGCCTGCAGCTCCATCGAGTGAGAGAGCAGTGGGCCCGCCGCTGCCGCTGCCTGCTCAATGCGCCGGGCAGCCGAGCGCTCCTGTCTTCGGATCGCAAGGCCGATCCAGAAGCAGGCCACAGCAACGGCCAGAATCTGGGCGGCGAGGAAGGCTATTCCTACCACGTCCCTGCATCCCTCCGAGGTCTACACCTCGATGCGCGTCATCTTCTGTGTGATGACGAACCCGATGAACACCGAGACGACGGCGAAAGCCGGTATGATGCGGACCCATCCGGGAGCGAAGAGCCTCATCATCCACTCGGGGTTGATCAGTGCCAGCACGGCCGATAGCACGAAGGGCAGCGCCACCAGCAGGTATGAGGTGAGTCGCTGCTGCGTCGTCAAAACCCTTATCTCGCCCTGCAGCCGAATGCGCTCGCGGATCGTTTCGGTGATCTTGTCCAGCACGAGCGACAGGTTCCCGCCCACCTCGTGGCTGATGTTCACAGCCGTGACCACGAGCTCGAGGTCCGGGCTCTCCATGCGCTTGACAAGGTTGTTGAGCGCCTCTGCCTGCGTGAGTCCGAGGCCGATCTCCCGAAGCACCGCCGCGAACTCTTCAGATGCCGGTGGCGGCAGCTCGCGGCTCACCAGGTCGAGCGCTGTCGGCAGGGCGTGCCCTCCTCTGATAGAGCCCACGATCAGCGAGAGCACATCTACGAGCTGGTCCTGGAAGGCCTTGAGCCGCTTCCCCCGCCTCCGCATGACGAGGAAGAGTGGCAAGGCGGCGCCAATGGCCGCACACGCAATCGCCGTGATTAGGTACCCTCTCAGAAGGAAGCCAAGGCACGCGCCGGTCACGGTCGCCCCGAGCTCGATGGCCAAAAACTCGGGCACCGTCATGCGGAGGCTCGCCTGAGCGAGGTACAGCCCCAGCCGCTGGGCCGCGCTCCGACCAGTCAGGAGACGGTCTAGCCGGGCGAGCAGCGAGCGCAGCCCTCCTTCGCGGCGGCGGCCGCGCCTGCCACCGTCTCCCTGCGCCACAGTTGCATACAGCTCGAGACGCTCGGAGAGGTCGTCCGGCCGCTCGACGGTCAGGTAAATCCCCACAAAGAAGATCAGGACGGCCAGCGCCCCTACGAAAGCGGCTATCAGTATGACGCCCAAGTTCTACCTCCAGCTCTGCTGACTCCGACGGCGTGGCGTGCACGTGCGAGAGGGGCCATTGCCAGCATGTCAGGCGTAGCTTCACCCGGCGGCCCGACGCCGCTGAGCGCAGCCCGGCTACCGCTTCTCGCCGGGCCGGGCGGAGGCGAGTATCTCGCGCGCCAACGCCGTCATCTGCCGCCCGATCCGGCTGCGGCGGTGACTCTCAACCAGCGGGACTCCGCGGTTGATGCTGTAGGTGACAAGCCGCACGTCGTCGGGCAGGGTAGCACGGATGGGCATGCCCAGAGCGCTCTCGATCTGCCGGCGGTGAAGGCCGGAGCGCTGCGGATATCGGTTCAGCAAGGGCGACACCCGTTCGGGCGGGAACCCCGCCTGCCGCGCCCGCTCTATCAGAACCCTGGCCCCGCGGAGCGCGGTGATATCCGGCGTAAGCACGAGCAGCATGCGGTCGGCAAGCTCCAGGATTTCAGCCGTGCTGTCATCAAAGCTCGAGCCGGCATCGACCACGATGAGCTCCCGCATGCGACGCAGCGCCAGCAGGGCCACGTGCAGCTCCTCAGGACCGACCCCATTCCCCCCCGGCGTGTGGAGCATGAGGGCGTCGACACCCGTCGCGTGGTGGCTCAGGGCAGCCTCAAGGTCCTCCGGCTCTAACCCCCGCTTCCTTGCCAGGAGCCCGCCAACGCCCGGGTTCGTCTGCAGGTTGAGCATGACGTCAGCCGTGCCGGCCGGGATGCTCGCGCCTACAATGGCCACGCCGCGGCGCGTCTCATGGCGGAGCGCCACGGCCAGGTTGATCGCGATTACGCTCGTGCCGACGCCACCCTTGCCACCGAGGAGGGCAACGAGGAACCCTGCCCTCTCCTGCCGCAGGTCCAGAGCCGCCTTCAGCCTCGCCACAAGCTCCTGCGCATCGGGAGGCTTCACCAGATAGTCAGTCGCCCCCGCCCTCAGGCTGGCCATCCGCTCCGCCACCCCTGCGCTGGCGCTCAGCACCAGTATCGGCGTGTTGGCCATCTCCGTCCGTCGCCGCAGCGCCTGACAGAGGTCGGTGCCCGACATATCCCGCAGCCGGAACTCGGTTATGACCGCATCGATGGCCTCCAGGCCGACCTTCTCCAGCGCTTCCGCAGCCGACCTGCAGTGCAGAACCTCCCAGTCCTGAGAGCGAAGGATGCTGCGGACCACCGCTGCGGCGGCAGGATCCTGATCAACGACAAGTATGCGTGTGCGAAACCCTGGCATCCTGGCCACCTTGACCGGGCGGCAAGAATCCGCCCCGCGCAAGCCGACCTTGCGCTCTCACTCCTTGACCCGCCAGCGAATCTTCATATTCTGCAGCAGATAGTCCCCATCAATAGGCACCAGGTCGTATACGCCCTCTGCCGCAGGACTGCGCAGGGCAAAGTCTACCGCAGCGCCCATGTCACGGAAGTACTTGACGAGCAGCGCATCCTGGGGACTCACGGCCAGGAGCAGGGCTCGCGGCGCGCCCGATGGCGGCGCTGGCTTTGTCGGCCCCTCCTTGGCCTCACCCTCTGGCCCGCTGCCCGGCTCGTAGACGAGCGCCGCCACCCGCAGGTCCTGCAGCACCGTGAGCGTGTTCACCCCGGTGACGATATCCGGGTTGGCCTTGCCGAAATCAAAGCTCACCATCAGATCGACGTGGTCCCCCGGTCGAACGATCCCGAGGCTCGTCAGCAGGTCGGTAGCCGGAAACGCTATGATGACCTGCTTCGGATCCATGACAAAGGCCGCTCTCGGGCCCACATAGTCGGGGCTGATCAGGCGCCTGCGCAACACAATCTCCCCGCGCGCGATCGCCGCCGTCGTGAGCTGGTTCACGACGTCCTTCACCTCTGTCAGCCCGTCCTCGGGCACCATCTCGGGCGGCACTTCGCGGATCTCTACATCCTGCTCACCAAGCACCGTATGCACGGGGATATCCCGCGCCGCTACCACCACCGGCACCCGCGGGGGCTCCTCCACCTGCACGGGCGCCTGCGTCACGCGCTGCGCCGTGACAAAGATGAGAACGCCCGCGAGAATTGCCAGAAACGTCCCGGCTGCAAACCACAGACACCCTCTTCGACGGCCCAAGCTCGCCCCCTCCCTTCCAGCATGATCCCAGCGGACACCTCGCCAACGGGCGCCCGGCTCCATCCGCAACGCGCCCGAGGCGCAGACTAGGCCAGCCTACCTCATATGTCGCGGCTCTCTGCGCGCTTCCTGCGAGGCCTGGCCCCTCCCCGCGGACCGTCGGCCCGACCCTCGGGGCGGCGCGCAGCCCCTCAGCGCTGGTAACAATTTCGTTACCTCCTCTCCCTGATAAGACGCAGGACCAGGTCCCTCCGTTGCGGCTTTGCGTCATCGCGCGCGGGCGCACGCGAGGGTCGCAAGAGCATTAACGCCTGGTAACAGCAAGGTTGCCGGGCTGTGACGGTCCGTGGACCGGCGGAGGGGTGGGCCTTCCAGCAGGTATACCCGGCGTTAACAGGGGCAGTGCCCCATCCCTCCGGCCCTGGCTTCCTGCGCCGCCTCAGCGGCGGGGAAGGGG
>JAIMBM010000140.1 GCA_023511475.1 Anaerolineae bacterium | reverse complement strand
CCATACCACCCTCCACGAGCCCTGGAGCATGTGATCAGGAAACGAGGACCTCAAAAGGCCAAACTCGAGGGACACCGCCTGCCCAACACAAAACACCGCCGGGTAAGGGCCGAGGGACAGCGATTGAGGCAGCCTGTCCGCTCCTGAACGGGGGAGGGGCGCAGGGTGGGGCAACACCACAGTGCCAGCTCGGGCTGGCACCACACGAGTCTGAACGGTCACCCCTGCAACCCTTGACACAGAACACGGACTGTGATACACTTCTATACACAACCGATGAGTATGTTCCTCACGCCCCGACGCAGTGGGATTCCGGGCTCAGGAGCCCGATGGCGGCGGGGCGTTCGCTTTCCCCAGGCGACCCCCTCGCAGCTTCGAACCAGGAATGAGAAGCCATGCGCCGAAAACGGATTCTGCCAGACCCCAGGGTCTGCATGGGCTGCCACCTCTGCGAGGTTCACTGCCTGACCGAGCACTCGCGGTCGCGCCATGTCGTGCGGGCCCACAAGCTGGAGTTGCCCCGAGCGCTTGCCCGTGTGCGCGTCGAGGAAGCATTGCCACTCACCGTCGCCATCCAGTGCCATCACTGCGATGAGCCGATGTGCGTCTTTGCCTGTCTGACAGGCGCCATGCAGAAGGACCCCGAGACCGGTATCGTGACCTCCGATCCGGAGAGGTGCATGGGTTGCTGGACTTGCATCATGGTCTGCCCCTTTGGGGCGCTGCGCCGCGACACCGGCCGCGGCGTCGTGGCCAAGTGCGACCTGTGCTCCCACCTCGTGACGCCCGCCTGTGTGGCACACTGTCCGAACGAGGCGCTGACATTGGTGGATGTGACCCCATGACACGCTATCTTATCATCGGGAACTCCTCGGGAGGTATTGGTGCGGCCGAGGCTATCCGCGAGATCGATCGCCGCGGGCCGCTCACCATAGTCAGCGAAGAGCCGTATCCGGCGTACTCGAGGCCTCTCATCGCCCGCTATCTAGCCGGCGAGACCTCCGTTGAGCGCATGGCCTACCGCCGTCCCGAGTTCTATCGCCAGAACGACATTGACCTCGTGCTCGGGCAGCGGCTTGTGCGCCTCGATCTCGCATCGCGCCACGCTGAGCTGGACGACGGTCGCCTGCTCCCATACGACCAGCTCTTGCTCGCCGTCGGCGGCACCCCGATCGTGCCGCCCATTGAGGGCCTTCGGGAGCACGAGTTCTTCACCTTTGCCACCCTCGACGATGCACGTCGCCTTGCCGCCCGCGTGCACTCTGGTCAGCGTGCCATCGTTGTTGGTGGGGGACTTGTCGGTCTGAGCGTAACCGAGGCGCTGGTCAGGCTTGGCGTGCATGTGACCATCGTCGAGCTCGCCCCCCAGATCCTGGGCAGAGCGCTTGATACCGCAGCGGCCAGCCTCGTCCTTCGGGCGGTCGAGGAAGGTGGGGTGCGTGTGCTCACCGGGCGCACCGTGGCCAGAGTGCTGGGCAGTGCACCCACCGCGGGCGTGGTGAGCAGAGTCGAATTGGACGACGGTTCCACGCTGCCGTGCGATCTGCTCATCATCGCCATTGGTGTACGCCCGCGCACCGAGGTAGTCGACGGGACGGGCATTGCCGTTCAGCGCGGCATCATCGTCGACCGCCACATGGCCACGAGTTGCCGCGAGGTATACGCGTGCGGCGACGTGGCCGAAGCGTACGACTTTATCGCCGGTGGTAACCGCCTCACCCCTATCTGGCCCAACGCGTACCTCGGCGGCAGAATCGCCGGGCGGAACATGGCCGGCGTCGACACCGTCTACAGCGGAGGCACCGCCATGAACTCCCTGCACGCCTTTGGGCTCTCCATCATGTCTGCGGGGATCGTCGATCCGCCCCCCGGCGAGCCCGCCTACGAGGTGCTTCTGCGAGACGAGCGCGCGAGGGGCACCTATCGCAAGATCACTCTACTCGGAGGGCGGGTGGTCGGAATGATCTTCGCCGGCGAGGTGGATCGGGCCGGCATCGTGTTTGGCCTCATGAGAAACGGCACACCAGTACACGCCTTTGCTGACCGCCTGCTGGCAGACGATCTGGGCCTGCTCTCCCTGCCGGCAGAGGTGTGGCAGCAGATGATGCGCGTCTAGGGTGCACGGCCCGTGGCACGGGCTGGAATAGAGGCGAGGTCCATGAGAGGAACACCCACACGCAACAACCCGTACGGAGACGGCAAGGTTGTTGACGCCTGCTCCATCTTTGGGGTCATCGACGTTACCGGGCGCCCATTCTCCGGGGATAGGGCCATTGCCGCCATCGCGTGCATGCACGAGCGTGGTAACGGCCTCGGGGGAGGTTTTGCGGTCTATGGCTGCTATCCCGACTTTGCAGACTGGTATGCCCTGCACGTGATGTATATGGAGTACGACGTCCGTGAGCACGTCGAGGGCTACATCGGCAGCCACTTCCAGCTCCATCTTGCCGAGCCGATACCGACCCGGCACGTGCACACCATCTCCGATCCGCCACAGCTCTGGCGCTACTTCGTTTCGACCGCGGACCACCCACTGGCTGGCGAGGCACCGGACGATTACGTCGTGCAGCAGATCATGCGCATCAACACGCGCTTTCGGAACGCCTTTGTCTTCTCCAGCGGCAAGAACATGGGCGTCTTCAAAGGGGTGGGCTACCCCGAGGAACTGGCCGAGTTCTACTGCCTGGATGAGTACCGAGGCTACATCTGGACGGCGCACGGCCGCTTTCCGACCAACACGCCCGGCTGGTGGGGCGGCGCTCATCCCTTCAGCATCCTCGACTGGACCGTCGTGCACAACGGCGAGATCTCTTCGTACGGCACCAACCGACGCTACCTGGAGAGCTTTGGCTATCACTGTACGATGGAGACCGACACCGAGGTCGTGGCCTATGCCATCGACCTGCTCGTCCGCCGCCACAAGCTCCCGATCGAAGCCGCGGCCTCTGTCCTCTCGGCACCGCTCTGGAGCCACATCGACCGCGACAGCTCACCCCGCGGCATCTTGCTGCGCACACTCAGGCAGGTCTATCCGAGCCTGCTGCTGAATGGACCCTTCACCGTGATCATCGCACATACCGGAGAAATGATCGGCCTCACGGACCGCATCCGCCTGCGGCCCCTGACTGCCGCTCGCCATGGACCGCTGCTCTATCTCTCCTCAGAAGAGTCGGCGATACGGCTGGTCGATCCCGACCTCGGTGAGGTGTGGACGCCCCTCGGTGGCGAGCCCATCATGGCGCGGGTGCTCGCGCCCGGCGAAGGGCTCCCGGGCCCGCAGGCAGCGGCCCGGCCCTTTGGAGGCGGCACACGATGAAGAGCTACCTCGCCAGCCGTTTCGTCGTGTTGCGTGACCAGGAGCGATGCATCCAGTGCCGCGTCTGCGTCCGCCAGTGCGGCTACGACGTCCACGCCTACGACTCAGAAGCGGGAGACGTCTTCTCCTGCGATGAGCGCTGCGTCGGCTGCCACCGGTGCGTCGTCTTCTGTCCGACCCAGGCCCTGAGCGTGCGCGAGAATCCGCTTTCATACCGGGCCAACGCCAACTGGCGGCCAGAGGTCATGGAGGACGTGCTGCGCCAGGCGGAGACGGGAGGCGTCCTCCTCACGGGCATGGGCAACGACAAGCCGTATCCGATCTATTGGGATCACCTCGTGCTCAACGCAAGCCAGGTGACCAACCCCTCCATCGATCCCTTGCGCGAGCCCATGGAGCTGACCACATTCCTCGGCGCCAAGCCAGAGGCCGTAACTCTGGATCCCGAGACCGGTGCCCTGGCGACCGAGTTGCCGCCCCAGGTGCCAGTGGCCGTGCCAATCCTTTTCTCGGCCATGTCCTTCGGCTCCATCAGCCTGGCAGCGCAGGAGTCTCTCGCGCGTGCCGCAGCCGAGGCCGGGACACTCTTCAACACGGGCGAGGGCGGGCTGCATCGCAGCCTGCACGCGTTCGGCGAGCACGCCATCGTGCAGGTAGCCTCAGGCCGCTTCGGCGTCGACCCCGAGTACCTGGAAGAGGGGCGCATGGTCGAGATCAAGATCGGCCAGGGCGCCAAGCCGGGAATCGGCGGCCACCTGCCGGGCGAGAAGGTTTCGGCTGAGGTAGCGGCCACGCGAATGATACCGGTCGGCACAGATGCGCTCTCCCCCGCACCCCATCACGACATCTACTCCATCGAGGATCTGCGACAGCTCATCTACGCGCTCAAGGAAGCGACCCAGTACTCCAAACCGGTAGGGGTCAAGATCGCAGCGGTGCACAACGTGGCCGCCATCGCCAGCGGCATCGTCCGGGCGGGCGCAGACTATGTCGCCATCGATGGCCTGCGGGGCGCGACCGGTGCCGCGCCCAAGGTCATGCGCGACCATGTCGGCATTCCCATCGAGCTGGCACTGGCAGCCGTCGACACGCGACTGCGCCAGGAGGGCATACGGCATCGCGTGTCACTGATCGCTGCCGGTGGAATCCGAAACTCGGCGGACGTGCTCAAGGCAATCGCCCTCGGAGCCGACGCTGTGTACATTGCTACTGCAGCCCTCGTCGCGCTCGGCTGCCGGGTCTGTCAGATGTGCTACGCAGGAAAATGCTCCTGGGGGATCGCGACCCAGAACCCCTACCTGACGCGGCGGATCAACCCCAGCATCGGTGCGCGGCGGTTGGCCAACCTGCTGCGCGGATGGAGCCTCGAGATACAGGAGATGCTCGGGGGCATGGGGATCAACGCCCTCGAGAGCCTTCGCGGGAATCGCCTGCACCTGCGCGCCGTCGGGCTCAGCGAGAGCGAAATGCGGGTGCTGGGCGTCCGCCCTGCCGGCGAGTGACGGTGAGGACATGCCATGTCGGACCACGACCTCCTCTCTTCAGACCCTGACCAGGAGATCGACGCGCACGGGGTCCACTATCGGGACCTCAACGCGAGAATTCGCCAGGCACTCCAGCGGGGCCCGTGCCAGCGCCTGGCACTGCGCCACGTCTGCGGCCAGCGCTACATTGGCACCGGGCTGCGCTCCCATGTGCGCATCGAAATCCACGGCACACCCGGCAACGACCTCGGTGCCTTCATGGATGGACCGACCATCATCGTCCACGGCAACGCGCAGGACGGCAGCGGCAACACGCTGAATAGCGGCGAGATCATAGTCCACGGACGCGCCGGCGATATCACCGGCTACGCCATGCGCGGCGGGCGCATCTTTGTGCGCGACGGCGTCGGCTACCGGGCCGGAATCCACATGAAGGAGTACGCAGCACGCCGGCCGGTCCTGGTCATCGGCGGGACTGCCCAGCCCTTCCTTGGCGAGTACATGGCTGGCGGCGTTGTGTTGCTCCTCGGACTGAACCTGCAGGCGGACGAGCCACATCCGACCGTCCACGTCGGCACCGGCATGCACGGTGGCGTAATATACGTGCGTGGTGCGATCGAGGACTGGCAGCTGGGCCGCGAAGTTGGCAGGGCCGAGCTCGAAGAGGAGGACCGGGTCCTCGTAGAGCGGCTGGTGTACGACTTTGCTGGCCACTTTGGGGGCGATCCCCAGGCTATACTGCGGGCTCCCTTTGTAAAGTTGTTCCCCCTGTACCTGCGGCCTTACGGGAACCTGTATGCGTACTGACACCTCAACTCCGCACCTGGGATGCTCCGGGGCCAACTGAGGCGGCCCGCCGCCCTCGCCTGGCATCGCTCTTGCTGAGCCAGAGGGCGCTCGACATACGCAGTACGCTCAGCAGGGTCCGTCCCGCGGTGTGGCCCTTCTGCATGCCGGGCTCTGGCCTCACGGATGCCCAACGTGGCAGGACACCGGTGAGGCACTGCATGCCTGATGATGACTGGCTCCCCGCGTGAGCACAGCGTTCCGCCCTGAGGGTATGGTGTGCAGAACTCCCAGAAGGTATCCGCGCGTCCGCGCGGCCTCTCCAGCGCCCAGGTAGCCGAGGCGAGGCAGCGTTACGGCCCCAACAAGCTTCCAGAGGCGAGGCGAGTCTCGGCTTGGTCGATCCCTGCTCAATCGACTCAATGATCTACATCTTTGGCTACCGCAGCCTGCGGCGCCCCCTTCTGCGCACACGGCCTGTTGGTCAGAACCTGCCGCTGGTCGCCGCCATCTCTGCCGGGCTCGCCCTCGGGATCGGTGCCGTCAGTGTGTCCCTCCTGCGCAACATCCTCGCCCTCGCCCCGCTGGGGCCGGCAGAGTGGGCACTTGTTCTTGGGGTCCCGTTCGCACTGCTCGGGATTGTGGAGATCGCCAAGCTCCTCGACACACGGCTGCGGAGACGCGCCGGCAGAAGCACGTCATAGCACCAGCGGCGCCACGGGCACGCCCGGAGCCTATGGAGCCGGCTGCGGACGCCCCTCCACGAGCCGCGCCGGAGGCTGTCCCGTCCAATGCGGGAGATCCGGCGTCGCGTGGCCTGAGCGCGCCTGTGGCGCCTGAAGGCGCGGCGGCGAGATCCCCATGGTACGATGCTTGCTCATCGCAAAGAACGGACCGGGTGCCTGTGTTGTGCCTGCGCAGCGGGCCTTGTCCAGGGACGCCGACTGAAGAAGCGGAGGGAGTGGCAGATGAAGGTCAGCGAGATCATGACGACCGAGGTGGTCACCGTCGCGCCGTCCACCAGTGTGCAGGAGGCTGCCCGCCTGATGCGTGACGCGGACATTGGCGACGTTGTGATCGCCGAGGAGGGCCGGCCCCTCGGGATACTCACGGACCGTGACATTGCCGTGCGAGTGGTCGCCAGGGGGCTCAACCCCAGCCAGGCCCGCGTTGGCGACTTTATGAGCACGAACCTGTTCACCGGCTCGCCGAGTCAGGACGTGGAAGAGGCTGCCGACCTCATGGGCCAGCAGCAGATCCGCCGTCTGCCCATCGTCGACAAAGGCAGGCTCGTGGGCATCGTCTCCCTTGGCGACATAGCGGTAGACATGGAGGCGGCCGGCATCGAGGCACACTCGCCGGCGGGCGAGGCCCTCGAGGACATCTCCAAGCCAGCAGAGCCCAAGCTCGAAGCCATCCACATGTAGGAGCCGGGTGGCCGCGCGGTGGGGGGACCTTCGCCTCCACCGCGCAAGGCCGCCCCTCAGGCAACCCTGCGCATGAGCCGCAGAGTCGGCGCCCGGGCTGCAGTTCAGGTTTGGGGCAGCTCGCGCTCAGCGACGCTATCAGCAGCCCCACCCCTGGGGCATTCCCCCCTTTGGCCACAGAGCAAAGCGGAAGTAGCCCCCCGTCCCCTCCAGGCGGACGCCGCGGCGACCGCCTGGGGAGGGGAGATACCCGAAGTGGGGTGTTTCCCGACTTTGGCCTTTCGCCGCGCGCTCCTCAACATCACGCACAAGCCGCCGCAATGGCCCCCAGCGCCCCTGTGTTCGCGGACCCCTCCCCCTTTCCCCCTTCAGGGGCGGACAGGTGCCTCTTTTCGTCCCACAGGACGGCCTGAAAC